>JBJTSG010000298.1:0-15459 GCA_046076505.1 Erythrobacter sp.
CCTGCGCCTCGACGGCACCATCGCCGTCGTCACCAATATCGATCCCGAACACCTCGACCACAACGGCGATTTCGACGGGGTGAAGCGCGCCTTCGTCGAGTTCATCCACAATGTGCCCTTCTATGGCGCGGCGGTGCTGTGTGTCGATCACCCCGTCGTGCAGGCGGTGATCGGCGAGGTGCGCGATCGCAAGGTCGTGACCTACGGCTTCTCGCTCCAGGCCGACATCTGCGGGGTCAACGTCCGCTCCGAAGACGGCGGCAATGTCTTCGACGTGATCGTCCGCCAGCGCGGCGAACATGATCGCCGGATCGAGGGCGTGCACCTTCCCATGCCTGGCCGCCACAACGTCCAGAACGCGCTCGCCGCGATTGCCGTAGCGATCGAGATGGGCTGTTCGGACGAGGTGATCCGCACCGGCTTTGCCCGCTTCGGCGGGGTGCGGCGGCGCTTCACCAAGGTCGGTTCGGTGGCGCTCGACGGCGGGACCGTGACCGTGATCGACGACTATGCCCACCACCCGGTCGAGATCCGCGCCGTGCTCGCCGCCGCCCGCGAGGCCGTTGCGGCGGGGGGCAGGGTAATCGCGGTTGCCCAGCCGCACCGCTATTCGCGCCTCGGCGACCTCATGGGCGAGTTCCAGTCCTGCTTCGACGACGCCGACATCGCCTATGTCGCCCCGGTCTATCCGGCGGGCGAGGAGCCGATCGAGGGTGTCGACCACACCGTGCTCGTCGCCGGCATGAAGGCCCGCGGCCACCGCGCCGCGCGCGAGATCGCCTGGGCGGAAGCGCTCGCCGAGACGCTCGCGGGCGAGGTCCAGCCCGGCGACATGGTCGTGTGCCTCGGCGCGGGCGACATCACCAGGTGGGCCGCGGGCCTCGCCCCCGCGATCACGGCGAGGCGAGGGGCCGAGGCAGCATGAACCAGCCAGGCGACACCTATATCGGCGGAGCGGGCATGGCCCCGACCTGCGCGGTCGAGGGCGCCGTCGCCGCACCCGTGCCGCTGGATGGCATCCGCGGCAAGCTCACCTGCAAAGCGTCGCTCGCGCCCTACACCTGGTTCAAGACCGGCGGGCCCGCCGACTGGCTGTTCGAGCCTGCCGATCTCGATGACCTCAAGCTGTTCCTCGAGCGGCTCGAGGGCGAGATTCCGGTCATGGCCCTGGGCCTCGGGTCGAACATGATTGTGCGCGACGGCGGAGTGCCCGGCGTCGTGGTGCGGCTCGGCAAGGCCTTCGCCGGGGTCGAACGCAGCGGTGAGCTGGAACTCACCTGCGGCGGCGGGGCGAGCGGCATCCTCGTCGCCTCCAAGGCCCGCGACGCCGGGATCGCGGGGTGCGAATTCATGCGCGGCATTCCCGGCACGGTCGGCGGCTTCGTGCGCATGAACGGCGGCGCTTATGGCCGCGAGGTCGCCGACGTGCTCGTCGACTGTGCGGTGATCCTGCCGGACGGCTCCTTCGTGACGCTCACCGCCGCCGAGCTCGACTACGGTTATCGTCACTCGGCGCTGCCCGAGGGCGCAATCGTCGTCTCCGCGCGCTTCCGCGGCCAACCGGGCGATCCGGCCACGATCGGCGCCGAGATGGACCGCATCGCCGCGGCGCGCGAGGCGAGCCAGCCGCTGCGCACCAAGACAGGCGGATCGACCTTCAAGAATCCCGACCCTGCCGTCTCGGGCGGCCGCAAGGCGTGGCAACTGGTCGACGAGGCTGGTTGCCGTGGCCTCAAGCTCGGCGGTGCGCAGGTCTCGGAAAAGCACACCAACTTCCTCCTCAACTTGGGCGATGCGACCAGCGCGGACATCGAGGGGCTGGGCGAGCTGGTGCGCGACAAGGTCTATGCCGCGACCGGCGTGAGCCTCGAATGGGAAATTCAAAGGGTAGGGCGGCCGTGATGCGCGTGGCAAAACGCCCGTTCGCCTCGAGCGAAGTCGAGAGGCCGGAGACCGGTGTCTCGACTGCGCTCGACACGAACGGAATTGAACAATGAGTCTTTCTAAACCCCTCCACGTCGCGGTCCTGATGGGCGGCTGGGCAAACGAGCGGCAGGTCTCGCTGACCAGCGGCGCGGGCGTCGCCGATGCGCTCGAGAGCAAGGGGCACCGTGTCACCCGCATCGACATGGGGCGTGACGTGGCTCTCCGTCTGCACGAAGCCAAGCCCGATGTCGTGTTCAATGCGCTCCACGGCGTGCCGGGCGAGGACGGGACGGTGCAGGGGATGCTCGACCTGATGGGCCTCGCCTACACCCATTCGGGCCTCGCCACCTCGGTGATCGCGATCGACAAGCAGCTGACCAAGCAGGCGCTGGTGCCGCATGGCATCCCCATGCCGGGCGGGCGGATCGTGACGCGCGAGGAGCTCTACCAGCGCGATCCCCTGCCGCGGCCCTATGTGCTGAAGCCGGTCAACGAGGGGTCCTCGGTCGGCGTCGCCATCGTCACCGAGAACAGCAATGTCGGCAACCCGATCAGCCAAGACGCGACCGGCCCGTGGCAGGAATTCGCCGAACTGCTCGCCGAGCCTTTCATCAAGGGCCGCGAACTGACCGCAGCGGTGCTCGACGGCCCCGATGGCCCACGCGCGCTCGGCGTCACCGAACTGATCGTGGCGAGCGGCTTTTACGATTACGAGAACAAGTACACCGCCGGGCGCACCGAGCATATCTTCCCCGCAAAACTCCCGCCCGAAATCACCGCCCTGTGCGAGGCCTATGCGGTCAAGGCGCATCAGGTGCTCGGCTGCCACGGCACCAGCCGAACCGATTTCCGCTGGGACGAGGAGCAGGGCGAGGACGGGCTCTTCGTGCTCGAGACCAACACCCAGCCGGGCATGACGCCCTTGAGCCTCGTTCCCGAGCAAGCGGCGGGCTGCGGCATATCCTATGCTGATCTCGTCGAGATGCTGTGCGCCGAGGCGCTCCGCGTCCACGCTCTCAAGAAGAAGGGAGGCCGCGATGGCGCAGCAGATCCGGCGTAACGGCTCTGCCGGCGTTCGCCGCGCCGCCAAGGCGCAAAGCCGCGCGGTCACCGCACGCAAGGCGCGAGGGTCAGCGAGCGGCGTCGTTGACAAGGCCATGGGCGTGCTGCCCTTCACCGAGGAGCAGTGGAGCCGCATCTGGCTCGCCGCGATCATCGGCGGCACGGTCGGCATCGCCTTCGTCATCGCCAGCCTCGCGGGGCTTCCGGCGCTCGCGCAGGCGGAGGTGGCAAAGATCGCCGCCGATGCGGGCTTCGAGGTGCGCAACGTGCGCGTCACCGGCACCAACCGCATGGACGAGCAGCAGGTCTATGCCCGCGCGCTCGCCACGCGCAACCAGGCGATGCCCGACGTCGATATCGCCTAGCTGCGCGAGGACCTGCGCGCGATCCCCTGGGTCAAGGATGCGCGGGTCTCGATCCAGCTCCCCCACACGCTCGCCATCGACATCGTCGAGCGCGAGCCCCACGCGGTGCTCGAAAAGCCCGACCGGCTGGTGCTGATCGACGCGACCGGGGTTGAGCTCGAGCCCGTCGCCGCAAGCCGCGCCAAGGGCATGCTTCGCCTCGCCGGGCCGGGAGCTGGCAGGCAGGCCAAGGCGCTGGAAAGCCTGCTTGCGACCGCCCCGGCATTGGCCGCCAAGGTCGAGGCGGCCGAGTGGGTCGGCAATCGCCGCTGGAACCTTACTTTCACCACCGGCCAGCTCCTCGCGCTGCCCGAAGGCGAGGTCGAAGCGGCGACCGCGCTGGTCAAGTTCGCGCGTCTCGATGGCAAGAACCGCCTGCTCGGCGGGAAGGTGCTGGCCTTCGACATGCGCACGCCGCCGCGGCTCTACCTGCGGCTCCCCGATGCGGTCGGCAAGCCCAAGGACGTCGTCGCCAAGCCCGAGGGCGAGGGGGACCTGACCTGATGGCCACCCGCGCCGCCACACCCCAGCGCCGCCTGGCCCGCACCCACGCGGCGGTCAACATCGGCTCGTTCCGCATCTCGGCGATGATCATGGGCGAGACGGAGAGCGGGGAATTGCAGGTGCTTGGCTCCGGCCACCGGGCGAGCGCCGGCATCAAGCGCGGCTACGTCACCGACATGGCCGCGGCCGCCCACGCGATCCGCGACGCGGTCGAGCGTGCAGAGAAGGACACCGGCGTCTCGGTGCGCTCGGTGTGGATCGCCTGCGCCGGGGCGGGGCTTGCCAGCGACGTCGTCTCGGTCGACATCGAGATCGGCGGGCGGCGCATCGAGGACGAGGACGTCGAGCACTTGCTGGTCGCCGCTCAGGGCATGATCCAGCCTGACGGGCGCAAGGTCCTGCACGCCCAACCCGCGCACTACACCCTCGACGGTGCGCACGGGGTCGCCAACCCGCGCGGGCTTCATGCCGAACGCCTCGGGGTCGATATCCACGTGATGCTCGCCGACGGCGCACCGGTCCGCAACCTGACCGAGGCGGTGCAGAACGCGCATCTCGACGTCGAGGGCGTGGTCGCCGCGCCGCTTGCCGCTGGGCAGGCCTGCCTCACGGTCGAGGAACGCGAACTGGGCGTCGCGCTTGTCGAAATTGGCGCGGACATCACCAATGTCGCGGTTTTCGCGGGCGGGATGCTGCTCGGCCTTCACGCCGTGCCGATGGGGTCGGGCGCGATCACCGACGCGATCGCCTCGAGCTTCGGCATCCGCCGCAGCCAGGCCGAACGCCTCAAGTGCGTGGCCGGCTCGGCGATCGCCAGCCCGGCCGATCACCGCGAACTGATTCCCGTCAGCCCGCCGGGCGAGGGCGGGGACGGCGCGCCGGTCGCCCCGCTGGCGCGCGGGGCGGACGACAAGAACCGCATCGTGCGCGCCGAGCTCATCGCGGTGGTGACCCAGCAGCTCGGCCTGCTCACCACCGAGGTCGGCAAGGCGCTGAAGGCGCTGGGCTTCACCGGGCCGCGGGCAGGGCAGGTGGTGCTCACCGGCGGGGGCGCGGAGCTCGCCGGCATGGCGGACTTCATGCAGGGTGCATTGGGGCAGCCGGTGCGCCTTGGCCGGCCGCCGCAGCTCACCGGGATGCCCGAAGCGCATCATGCACCCGGGTTCGCGACGCTCGCGGGCCTCTGCCTCTATGCCGCCGACGACCCGGTCGATATCCGCAAGGTCGGGACGGGGCGGGCGGGGGTCTACCGCGCATTCCCGCGCGAGGGCGGCGTCTGGGCGCTCATTATGCGTCTGTTCCGGGCGCTCAGGGAGTATTTCTGACATGCCGCGGCGGCGCGGCCCTGCTGTGGATAAGGGCTTTGCCGCTATAAAATGATGACATCGATTGTGTCACAGACGCTATAAGCGGGGGAATAGGATCAAGAAACCGCGACCCCGCGCCTGGAGGACGAGCCCATGAGCATCAATATCGGACCCGCGGCGAGCGACGATCTGCGCCCCCGCATCACCGTCATCGGCATTGGCGGTGCCGGCGGCAACGCGATTGCCAACATGATCGCGGCCGAGATCGAGGGCGTCGAGTTCATCGTCGCCAACACCGACGCGCAGGCGCTCAGCACCTCGCCGGCGGAGAAGCGCATCCAGCTCGGGCCCGACATCACCGGCGGCCTCGGCGCGGGCGCCCGTCCCGAGGTCGGCAAGGCCGCGGCCGAGGAAACCGTCGCCGAGATCGAGCGCGCGCTCGAGGGCGTCAACATGTGCTTCATCGCCGCCGGCATGGGCGGGGGCACCGGCACCGGCGCGGCGCCCGTCATCGCGGAGGCCGCGCGCCGCATGGGTGTGCTCACCGTCGGTGTCGTCACCAAGCCGTTCCTTTTCGAAGGCACGCGCCGGATGCGCGCCGCGGAGGCCGGGATCGAGGAACTCCAGCGCCACGTCGACACGCTGATCGTCATTCCCAACCAGAACCTGTTCCTCGTCGCCAAGGCCGAGACGACCTTCAAGGAAGCCTTCCAGCTCGCCGACGAGGTGCTCCAGCAGGGCGTCCGCTCGATCACCGACCTGATGGTCATGCCGGGCCTCATCAACCTCGACTTCGCCGACGTGCGTTCGGTGATGAGCGAGATGGGCAAGGCGATGATGGGCACCGGCGAGGGCGAGGGCGAGAACTGCGCGCTCGAGGCGGCCGAGCAGGCCATAGCGAACCCGCTGCTCGACGGGGTCAGCATGGCCGGCGCCAAGGGCGTGATCATCTCGATCATCGGCGGCGAAGACATGCGCCTGCTCGAAGTCGACGAGGCAGCCAACCACATCCGCGAACTCGTGGACGAGGACGCGAACATCATCTGGGGCTCGGCCTTCAACCCCGACCTCAAGGGCAAGATCCGCGTCTCGGTGGTCGCCACCGGGATCGAGCAGAGCGCGATCGGCCAGTCCGAGCGCTCGCAGCAGGTGTCGCTCGGCGGCGCGCGGGCGCCCAAGCGCCCGGTGCTCGAGCTTTCCGACGACGGCGACTTCGACGAGTTGCCGGCCGCCAATCCCGCGCCCTACGCCGCGCCGATGACGGCCGCCGCTGCGCCCACCTTCGACCTCGGTACGCCGGCGCATCGGGAAGAGGATGACGAGGACATGCTCGATCTCGCCGAAGTGGCCGGGGAAGAGGACGAGGACGAGGCCGCCTATGGCTCGCCGGCTGCGCCTTTCGAGCTCACCGGCATGCAGGCCGGTGACGGCTACGGCGACGAATACGAGGACGACGTCGATGAAATCGTCGACCCGCTCGCAGGGCTGCGCGGAGCCGAGGACGCCCCCTCGCGCGGCTACGGCGCCGCCGACGACGAGGACGCGCTCGACCTCGACGATAGCTACGCGACCTACGGCGAAGCCGCCCGCGGCACGCCGCAGCAGCCGCCGGCGCAGGACGATCTCCTCGCCAGCGCCGATCGCCTCGCGGCCGAAGACCGTCCGGTCGAGGCCCGCCTTGGCGGCGGCCGTCGGCGCGGCATCCTCGGCGGCGGTGAAGGCGGCGGCGGTGGCGGCTCGACCTCGGGCAGCACGCTGTTCGAACGCATGGCCAACCTCTCGCGCAGCACCGCGCGTGACGAGGAAGAGGATGACGATGGCGATGGCGATGGCGATGATGGCCCGGCGCTCAGCATCCCGCGCTTCCTGGGACGCCAGAACAACCAGTAATCGGCGCAGTCCGGCGCGCCCGCGGCGCTCTTTGCCGCGCTCGTCGGACGTCGCCTCTGGCCACGGACAGCGGGCCCTCTAGAGCACCAGCGATGTCTCCGCGCCTTCTCGTCCCCTCCGCCCTTGCGCTGGCCTCCCTCCTCACTCCCTTCGCGGGAGCGAGGGCACAGGGCACCATGTCGCAGGAAGTCGTCCAGCAGCTGCCTTCCCCCGAAGTGCAGCGCCTCAACCGCGCGCTGGTCGCGCTCGCCAAGGCGCCGCGCGACCGCGACACCCTGCTCGAGGCCGGCAACGCGGCGCTCGGCGTCGGCGATCTGGAAGCGGCGATCGGTTTCTTCGGCCGCGCCGCGGAAGTCGATCCGGTCCATCCGGGCGTCGCCCAGGGACTGGGCGCGGTCTATCTGCGTTCGGGGCGCGCGGGCGAGGCGCTGGTGCAGTATGACCGGGCGCTCAAGGCCGGGGCCGACGAACGCACGCTGGTCACCGACCGGGCTTTAACACTCGACCTCGTCGGCGAACAGAACGCCGCGCAGTCGGCCTATTACCGGGCGCTCCAGCTCGATCCGGCCGACGACGAGGCGCGCCGGCGGCTCGCGGTGAGCTTCGCGATCAGCGGCAACCGCGCTCGCTTCGAGGAGACGCTGCGCCCGCTGCTCGACCGCCGCGACATGGCGGCCCAGCGCGCGCGCGCCTTCGGCCTAGCGATCATGGGTGATAGCCAGCGCGCGACGGCGATCGTCGAGCAGGTCATGCCGCGCGAGCTCGCCACCCGGCTCGTGCCATATTTCTCCTATATGCCGCGCCTCACCAGGCCGCAGCAAGCGGCCGCAGCCAATCTCGGCCTCTTTCCGCGCGCGGCGGACATTGGCCGCGACGATCCGCGCCTCGCCCGGTTCGCGGCCGAGGAGCGGGCCGACAGCCGACTCGCGCCGTCCGGCGCGCCGCTCGGCAGCCCGGCGCCCGCCGCGCCGCAGCCTGCGCGCAGCACGGTAAGAACCGCAGCCAGCACACCGCCGGCGGCGGCTTCGACCTCCTCGCCTGTGCCCCCGGCTGCACCTCAGCGGGTGGCGACTGTCGCCCCGGTCGCCATTTCGACTGCACCGACGACCAGCGCACCCGCTCCGGCCCCCAATCCGACTCCTGCTCCACCTCCGACCCCGGTTCCGGTAGCGCGCGCGCCGCGAGTTGCCGATGCCTTTGCGGATCTCGGCGCGCCTTCTTCCGATGCCCGGGCGGGGGCAGACGCTGTCGACATCACGCGAATCGCCGTAAAGCGCGAGCCCGCCCCCACTGCCGCTCCGGCACTCTCCGCTGCGAGTCCCGCAGCTGCGAAAGTGGCCGAGAAGCCAAAGCCGAAGGAGCCGAAGAAGCCCGTCCATCCGAGCCGCATCTGGGTGCAGGTTGCGACCGGCAAGAAGCTCTCCGCGCTCGCCTTCGACTGGAAGCGGATCAGCAAGGAGGGCGGCGCGTCGCTCGCCAAGCAGCAGCCCAGCACCGCCAAGTGGGGGCAGACCAACCGGCTCCTCGCCGGTCCCTTCGCAAGCCGCGACAAGGCCGAGGCGCTGATCCGCGAGCTCAAGAAGAAGGACCTCGATGCGTTCCTCTGGATGAGCGAGGAAGGCGAGGAAGTACAGCCGCTTAAGTAGTGCGGTTCGGGACTGTTCCAGCTTCTGTGCACAGGCTTTGCACAGCTCTGTCCGGTTCTCCCCAGCATGCCCGATATGGGTGATTGCCAAGCCCCCCGGTTCGCGTCCAATCGTCATGCCGATGGTTTTCCCGACCCCCACACCCCCGAAAGCCCGGCGATGAGAGCAGCTGACATGGACTATTCCGCCGAGGATGACGCCGCCCCCGTGGAGATGCTCGCGAGCCTGTTCGCCGCGCGCGGCTGGCCGTGCGAGATGGTCTCCGAGGACGAGATGACCGGAGAAGTCCAGGGCAGCTGGGCCAACTACCAGCTGCGCGCGATATGGCGCGCCGAGGACGGGGTGCTGCAGTTCCTGTGTCTCCCCGACATCCGCGTCACCGACGACAAGCGCGCAGCCGCCTACGAGCTTCTGTGCCTCGTCAACGAGCAGATGTGGCTCGGCCACTTCGACATCTGGTCGAACGGCGACGTGCTGCTCTACCGCCACGGCGCGCTGCTCGGCGATCACGGGCGATTGAGCCTCGACATGGCGCAGGCCCTCGTCGAGAGCGCGATCGACGAGTGCGACCGCTTCTACCCGGCCTTCCAGTTCGTGCTGTGGGGCGGCAAGACCCCGCGCGCCGCGCTCGAGGCGGCGATGGTCGACGCGGCGGGCGAGGCCTGATCCCGCTGGCGATGGCGGACCATCTTCTCATCATCGGCTGCGGCAACATGGGCGGGGCGATGCTCGCCGGCTGGCTCGCCGCTGGCGAGGCAGCGGGGCGGTTCTCGGTGCTCGACCCCGCGCTGGCGGAGGCGCCGGAAGGTGTGGTGCTTTACCGCGATACGAGCGAGGTGCCAGGCACGCACGGCGCTGTCCTGCTCGGGTTCAAGCCGCAGCAGCTCGCGCAGTTGGGGCCGGGCCTCCAGAGCCTCACGCAGGGCAGGGCGGTCTACTCGCTCCTCGCCGGAATCAAGCTGGACCAGCTTTCCGCCGCCTTTCCATCGGCGCGTGCGCACGTCAGGGTGATGCCGAACCTGGCCGCGCGGATCAACAAGTCGCCGGTGATCCTCGCCGAGAGCGGCTTGGAAGATGATGCCCGCGCCGCCGCCTTCGCGCTGTTCGATGCGCTCGGGAGCGCAGTTTGGCTCGGGGACGAGACGCAGTTCGACCTCGTCACTGCGCTCGCCGGATCGGGGCAGGGCTTCGTCTATCGCTTCATCGACGCGCTTGCGGGCGCGGCCGTCGACCTCGGCCTCGACGCGCCGACCGCGGCGGCGCTGGCGCTGGCGACGGTCGAGGGTGCGGCGGCGCTGGCGGCCACTTCGGACACCGCCCCCGCGACGCTCGCCGACCGGGTGGCGAGTCCCGGCGGCATGACCCGCGAGGGGCTGAATGTGCTCGACGAGGGCCAGGCGCTGCGCCGCCTGCTCGCCGCCACCCTAGCGGCGACGCGTGACCGGGGCGCCGAGCTCTCTCGCGACGCTTAAGGTTAACACGAGTTAAGCTGAACCACTTGCACCCTTTGCACGCCGGTTTCGCTTGAAAAGCGGGCGCATTCGCCCGATATTCCTCTGACGAGAGCGCGGGCTGTCCGCGCCTCCTCATGGAAAGGTCAAGGGTTTCGCAAATGGCTGACTGGAATGACACCTCGCGCAACGCGCAGCGGCTCGGCTCCGTGCCGCGGGCCGGAGGCGATGTCGCCGGCCGCGTGAGCTATGACGAGGGCCTGCGCAAGCACATGCTCTCGATCTACAACTACATGACTTCGGGCGTGCTGCTGACCGGCATCGTCGCGCTTGTCTTCGTCAATTCGCCGCTGTTCGCAATGGCGTTCGATGCCGTGCAGACCCCGGCCGGCACGATCGTGCAGCCGACCGGCCTGGGCTGGCTGATCACCCTGTCCCCGCTAGCGGTGATGCTGTTCTGGTGGTTCGGCGCCGCGCGCGCCAGCACCGGCGCATTGCAGACCGCCTTCTGGGCCTTTGCGGTGCTGTTCGGTCTGTCGCTCTCGACGATCTTCGTCACCTACACCGGCGCCTCGATCGCGACGGCCTTCTTCGCCGCTGCGGCGGCCTTCGCGGGCCTGTCGCTGTTCGGCTACACCACCAAGAAGAACATCTCGGCCTGGGGCAGCTTCCTGATCATGGGCCTGTTCGGCCTGATCGCGGCCAGTGTGCTTAACATGTTCCTCCAGTCCGGTGCGCTGGCCCTCGTGACCAGCGTGCTCGGCGTGCTGATCTTCGCGGGACTTACCGCCTGGGACACGCAGCGCCTGAAGGACGAATACCAGTACGTGCGCGGCACCGAGATGGCGGGCCGGGCGGTGATATTCGGGGCGCTCAACCTGTACCTCGATTTCATCAACCTGTTCCTCTACCTGCTGCGCTTCCTCGGCAACCGCGAGTAAGCACCGCCCGCTGGCCGGGTTTCGCCCCGCCGCAAGAATGTTGAAATATCGAATGCCCGGAAGGCCCCAAGGCTTTCCGGGCATTTGCATTGCCGGCCGAGGTGGCTATCGGGAATTGTCAGGCTGCAGCAAGCCGGCCGCGTGCATGCTTTGCGCATTGCCGCCGCACGTTCGATCAGGAGAGAGTCACACCATGAGCGCGTCCCACCACACGCCGAGCCCGTTCCCCGCCCGCCGCCCTTTCGCGCTGGCGGCTGTTTCGCTCGCCGGCGGCGCACTGCTCGCCGGATGTGCCGCCAAGACGCCGCCGTCGCCGCCGTCATCGCCGCCGCCGCCGGCCCGCGTGGTCGAAGCCGTGCCCTATCGCCCGCTCCCGCCGGGCGGTGCGCATTACGTCATGGCGATCCCTGCCAAGGGGCCCGACGGGCGCCGCATCACGGTGAACTCCAACCTCAGCGACGACCAGCTTGTCTGGAACCTGCGCTCGGCATGGAACGTCGCGGCACTGAACTGCCTCGCACCAGAGTACGAGCCGATCCTCGCCGGCTACCGCACCTTCCTGACCCGCAACGCGCGCGCGCTGGAGGGGGTCAACGACCGGCTCGAGCAGAGCTACCAGTCGCGCTACCGGGTCCGCCGCGACGCGATCGTGGCGCGCGACGGCTACACCACGCAGGTCTACAACTTCTTCGCCGAGCCCGCCGCCCGTGCCGGCTTCTGCCGCGCGACGCTCGACATGGCGAACCGCCTCGGTGCGGCGCCGGCCGCCGATCCCCTGACCATCGCGAGGAACAACTTCCAGGGGCTCCTCCAGCCCTTCGACCAATTCTTCGACGAGTACGAGGTCTACCAGCGCGCGTCGGCCGAGTGGGACGCGAAGTGGGGCGCGCAGTATGGCGCCTCGCAGCCGGGCTGGGTGGCCGTGCAGCAGGCCCGCGCCGGTATCGCCACCACGCCGACGCCGGCGGTGGCGCAGACGGTGGTCGACCCGGAGACCGGCGCGGCAGTGCCGGTGATCCCCGTGCGCGAGGGCGTAACCGCCCAGCCCGTGGTGCAGCCGATCGCGCCCAAGCCCGCGCGCAAGCCAGCGCCGAAGCGCAAGTAAAGAGGCCCACGGGCGGCTTGTGCCGGGCACGCAAAATGCCCGTTGCAAGCCCCCGCGCTTCAAGCTAATGCGCGCCCTCGCCCGCCCCGGAAGGGGCGCAACTGGGCGCGAAAACTGGAACGGGGCCGTAGCTCAGCCGGGAGAGCGCGTCGTTCGCAATGACGAGGTCAGGGGTTCGATCCCCCTCGGCTCCACCAGTTTTCTTCGGGACTCCTGACTTTCCGGAGGACAGGCTCGATCCCGGAACACCCGAGCGAAGCGCCGGAAGAGGTTGAGCGAAACCGCTCCCTGCAACCCCGGCATTCTCGAAAGCTTACATTGCTTGCCGTCAGGCTTGCCTGACGCTATCCGGCAGGTGCGTTTCGGTAACGGGAATGCGGTTCAAATCCGCAGCTGTCCCTGCAACTGTAAGCGGCGAGCATGCGGTGCGCCCCCTCTGACGAGGGCAGCCACTGGAGCGGCAACGCTCCGGGAAGGCGAGCACCGGATGCGGCGACCCGCGAGCCAGGAGACCGACCGGAGCGTGTCGCTCTATGCCGGGCTCAGGGATTGGCCAGGCGCGGAAAAACTTTCGTCGTGAGCGACATCGCTGGGCTGCGTGGGGGTGACCTCCTGCGCGGTTGTCATGTTGCTTATCGACGGGAGGAATCCGTGAAAATTTCAGCATTGTTGGGAAGCGCTGCCGGGGCAGCGCTGGTGTGGGGCGTGCCTGCCGCGGCCGAGGCGCAGAACAATGAACGCACCCGCGACGAGGTCGTCATCGCCGACAAGACGCGCGAGGACATCGTCGTCAGCGCCACCCGCTCCGGCGCGGCGCTGCTGCCCGAGAACTACACCGGCTCGGTCACCGTCATCACTTCGGAGCAGCTCGAACAGCGCCAGGTCCGCGATATCGCCGACGTGCTCCGCGACGTTCCGGGCGTGGCGCTCGCGGGCGTACCGGGCCAGACCCAGATCCGCCTGCGCGGCAGCGAGGCGAACCACGTGCTGGTGCTGGTAGACGGGATCGAGGTCTCCGATCCTTTCGCCGGCGAGTTCGACATCGGCACGCTCGTCGCCGACGTTGGCGGCCGTGTCGAGGTGCTGCGCGGCCCGCAGTCGGCGCTCTACGGATCGGAGGCGATCGGCGGGGTGGTCGCCTACCGCACCGCAAGCGGGCGCGACCTTGCGGGCCTTGCCGCGCGCATCGAGGCCGGCACGCAGGGCACGATCAACGGCGCGCTGCGCTACGGCGCGTCGGGCGCCGGCTGGGACGCGGCGCTCTCGGGCGTGGTGGTGAGCACCGACGGCCAGCCCAATGCGCGCGGCGGCACCCGCGACATCGGACGCGACAGCTACACGTTCTGCGGCAAGGGCAGCGTTGCCGTGAGCGACACCCTCACCTTGCGCGCAGCAGGCCGCTTCATCCGCACCAATGGCCTGTTCAACGACCAGGATTTCAACCCGAGGAGCCGCACCTTCGGCTTCGTCATCGACAGCCCGGACACCCGCTTCACCAACGAGGCGCTCTACGGCCTGATCGGCGCGCGCCTGGAGACGTTCGGCGGCACCTGGACGCACGACCTCTCGCTGCAGGGCGCGGACATCACCCGCGACACCTTCGGCCCGTTCGGCCGCTCGAACTCGAGCAAGGGAGACCGTCTCAAAGCGTCCTATGTCAGCGCGGTGACGCTCGCCGAGCGACACAGCCTGACCTTCGCGGCGGACTACGAGAAGGAAGGCTTCCGCAACACCACCCCCGGCGGCTTCGCCTTCAACGGGCGGCGCGCCATCGAGCAATTCGGCCTCGTCGGCGAGTACCGATATTCCGGTGAAGCGCTCGACCTGTCGGCGGCGATCCGTCACGATCTCAACGACACCTTCCGCGACGCGACCACCTTCCGCGTCGGCGCAGGCTACCGGCTGGCCGAGGACACCCGCCTGCGCGTCGCGGCCGGATCGGGCATCAAGAACCCCGGCTTCTTCGAGCTATACGGCTTCGTCGACGGCCGCTTCATCGGCAACGCCTCGCTGCGTCCCGAGAAGTCGAAGGGCTGGGAAGTCGGCCTCGACCAGCGGCTCGGCGGCGTCGGCACCCTCGCGGTGACGTATTTCGACAGCCGGCTCGAGGGCGAGATCTTCACCACCTTCCCGCCGCCCAATTTCATCGCCACGCCCGCCAACCGCACCACCACGAGCAAGCAGCGCGGGCTCGAGCTGGCGCTCGCTGCGCGGCTCGCAGAGGGTCTCAGCCTCGACGCCACCTACACCTACCTCGATGCCAAGGAGAACGGCCGCGAGGAAGTCCGGCGTCCCCGGCACATCGCCAGCGGCGCGTTGACCTGGACCGCGCCGGGCGACGCTGTCTCGGCCGCGCTCGTCGTGCGCTACAACGGCCGCGCGCTCGACGATGCCTTCACCGACCCGAGCTTCGTGCCGGTGCGCGTGAGGCTCGGCGACTACACGCTCGTGAATCTCAACGCGCGCGTGAAGCTGACCGAACGGATCGGCGCCTTCGCCCGTGTCGAGAACCTGCTGGGCGAGCGTTACGAGCAGGTGTTCAGCTTCGTCTCCCCCGGCCGCACGGCGGCGGTGGGCGTCGAGGCGCGGTTCTAGGGGGGAGAGTGAGGACATGACCGACCACACAAGATTGCTCGCTGCGGCCGCGCTGCCGCTGCTGCTCGCCGCCACCACGCTGTCGGGTAGCGTGGTGATCGCCTGCATGATGCCCTTCGCGGCGATTGCCACCGTCGCGGCACTGGCGATGGAGCGACGGCAGGGGTTGGCCGCGGTGCTGTTGTGCTGGCTCGGCAACCAGGCGCTGGGCTTTGGCATTCTCGGCTTCCCTTGGGACACAGCCACCTTCGCCGCCGGGTTCTCGCTGCTGGGGGCGAGCCTCGTCCACACGCCGGACGCAGTGCCCGAACGCTTGCGGGGCTTTATTGCGAGGCTGTAGCCAACCTCCGTTCGCCTCCAGCGAAGTCGAGAGGCCGTCTCCCCGCAGGTGTCTCGACTGCGCTCAACACGAACGGGATGCGCGGGGTTGCCATTCTCCTCGCAATTGCAGCAGGAATTGCATAAGGGGCGCCCATGCATTTCCTCGACCAGGCCAAGATCTATGTGAAGTCCGGCGGAGGCGGCCCCGGTGCCGTCTCGTTCCGGCGCGAGAAATACGTCGAATACGGCGGCCCCGATGGCGGCAATGGCGGGCGCGGCGGGGACATCGTGTTCGAAGCCGTCGCAG
>JBJTSG010000299.1:0-4678 GCA_046076505.1 Erythrobacter sp.
TCCGCCTCGCACACGGCGCGCGCGTGGTCGATATCGTCGACGAGGATGCACACATGGTGGAGGCCATTGCCGGTCGCGCCATATTCGCCGGTATAGACCGAAGGATGCTTGTCGCGCGGGCGGATCAGTTCGATCTGCAAGTCGCCCCAATAGGCCAGCGCAAGGTCGAACACCGCATCGGTCGGCTGGCCGCGATACTTCATGCCTTCAAGGTGGATGCCTTCGATCATGTAGAACGGGCCGACCCCCATCACCTCGGTCCAGTGCTTTACCGCCGCGTCGAAATCCTCCGGCACAAAGGCGAGCTGCATTATGTCGCCCAGATCGGCCATCTTGCCCCGTAAAGCCATCATCCTCTCCAATCCGATAGGGTGTCGCGTCCGGAAAGCTGTGTGATATTCTCCCCCGGAGACACTGCACAAAGTGCGAGGACGTGGGACGGGGTGCGCAGCATCCCCTCGAGAGGACCGGACCAGCCCGATGAACGAGATCAAGGACATTGCCCGCGGCGACCGCTGCCCGGGGATCAGCTACACCGACATGCTGAACGGCGACACCCGCCGCGCGCCCGACTACCTGTTCGAGGAATCGCACATCGAGATGCCGGACGATCCGCTGCCGGTCGCGCCCTACATCTCGGAAGAGTTCGCGAAGCTCGAGCGCGAGAAAATGTGGCCCAACGTCTGGCTCTTCGCCGCGCGCGAGGACGAGATGCCGGACGCGGGCGACACGGTCGTCTTCGACATTGCCGGCAAGAGCTTTCTGCTGATCCGCCAGAAGGACGGCAGCGTGAAGGCCTTCTACAACGCCTGCCTCCACCGCGGCCGCAAGCTGCGCACCGAGGGCGGGCAGTCGGTCCAGCTGCGCTGTCCGTTCCACGGCTTCACCTGGAGGAATGACGGCAGCCTCAAGGAAATCCCCTGTGCGTGGGACTTCAAGCACCTCGAAGGCAAGGACATGAGCCTTCCCGAGGCGCGCGTCGAGCTGTGGCAGGGCTTCGTGATGCTCACCGAGAACCACGATCTGCCCGACTTCAAGACCTGGCTCGGCCCGGCCGCCTCGCACTACGAGCGCTACGATTTCGGCAACCGCTACACCGGCATGTGGGTGCAGAAGAAGATCCCCGCCAACTGGAAGGCGACCGCCGAGGCCTTCATGGAAGCCTGGCACTCGATCACCACCCACCCGCAGTTGCTCGCCTTCCTCGGCGATGCCAACACGCGGTATGACCTGATCGGCGACCACTTCAACCGCGCGATCACCCCTTCTGGCGTGCTGAGCCCGCACGTGAAGGGCAAGGATTCGGACTATGTGCTCGAGAAGATGAACGAGTTCTCGGGCGGGCAGGACGCGCGCACCAACCGGCGGTTCTCAGCGAGCGAGGAAGTGCCCGAGGGCTACGATCCCGCCGATCCGCTGGGCGCGCGCAAGATTCTCGCGGAAGCCGGGCGCAGGGGATTTGCCGAACAATATGGCTATGATTACTCGAACGCCGCCGACACCGAGATCCTCGACAACTTCACCTACAACATCTTCCCCAACTTCGCGCCGTGGATCGGCTTCCTGCCGACGCTCGTCTACCGCTGGCTGCCGGGTGACACCCCTGACTGGTGCATCATGGAAATCCGCCTGCTGTTCCCCACCCCCAAGGGTCAGGAACGCCCCCGCGCGGTCGCTATGACCTATATCCCTGATGACGAGCCCTTCGCCTGGGCGAACGACATCATGGGCCCGCAGCTCGCCAACGTCTTCGATCAGGATATGGCGAACCTGCCTTACGTGCAGGAAGGCATGAAGGCGATGCGCGACGGGTTCATGGAACTCGGCCACTATCAGGACAGCCGGGTGCGGCACTTCCAGACGACGCTGATGAAATACGTGAACGGGGAGCTGCCGGCTGCCTCGTGACCCCCTTCGTCATTGCGAGGAGCGTAGCGACGCGGCAATCCAGGGCGCCGTGCGGTCCGGCCTGGATTGCCGCGCGAGCTGCGGTCGCTCGCAATGACGAAAGCATGAGATAAGGCATGAGCTTCTCCTTCGATCTCTCGGCACGCACCGCGCTCGTCACCGGCGCGTCCTCGGGGCTCGGCACACGCTTCGGGCGGCTGCTGGCGGCGAGCGGCGCGCAGGTGGCGCTGGGTGCGCGGCGCAAGGACCGGCTCGAGGCGCTCGCCGCCGAGATCGGGCCGAACGCTGCCGCAATCCGCATGGACGTCGCGCGCGAGGCCGACATCATCGCCGGGTTCGACGAGGCCGACGCGATCTTCGGCAAGGTGGTCGACACGGTCATCGCCAATGCCGGTGTCGATGGCGCGGGGATGGCGACCACCATCTCCGAGGCCGAGATCGAGGCCACGCTTGCGATCAACCTCAAGGGCGCGATCCTGACGGCGCGCGAAGGCGCGCGGCGGATGATCGCCCACGGGGTGCGCAGGGGCCGGATCGTGCTGATCGCCTCGATCACCGCCACCGAGCCCTCGCCGGGGCTTGTCGCCTATGCCGCGTCCAAGGCGGGCGTGGTCCAGGCGGGCCGCACGCTGGCGCGCGAATGGGCCCGCGCGGGCATCTGCGTCAACACCGTCTCCCCCGGCTACATCCGCACCGCGATCAACGATGCGTGGTTCGACACCGAGCCTGGCAAGAAGCAGATCGCCCGCTTCCCCAAGCGCCAGCTGATGGGCGAGGAGGGGCTCGACGCGATGATCCTGTTCCTGTGCTCGGACGCCGCCGAGTTCGTGACCGGCGCGGACTTCGTGCTGGATGACGGGCAAACGCTTTGACCCGCCGCCTGATCTCGCTTGCCGCCGGGATCATGCCCGAGGCCACACCTTCGCAATTGATCGAATGCGCCGCCGCGTCGGATTTCGACTTCGGCGGGATGTGGGTGGAGAAGGGCAACTGGACGCCCTCGACCACCCGCGCGATCCGCCAGCAGGCGCGGGACGCAGGGGTCGAGCTGCTCGATTGCGAGGTCGCATGGATCATGCCCGGCCCGCCCGATCCGTGGCTGACCGAGCTGGTCCACATCGCCGCTGAACTGGGCGCGAAGAACCTGCTGTGCGTCTCGAGCGACCCCGACATGGCCGCCACCACCGCCAAGTTCCAGGCACTGGTGGATGCGGCCAAGGGCACCGGGGTCAGGGTCAACCTCGAATTCGGCATCTTCACCGAGGTGAAGTCCATCCACATGGCCCGCGCCGTGCTGGAGGGCGTCGAAGGCGAGGCCAAGGCGCTGCTGGTCGATACGCTCCACTGGGCCCGCTCGGGCGGGACGGCCGAGGACCTCGCAAGCATCCCGCGCGAATGGCTCAGCTACTGCCAGCCCTGCGATGCCCCCGCCCAAGGCCCGGACATCACCAACTTTGACGCCATCATCGACGATGCGATCAACCGCCGGATGCCGCTCGGCCAAGGCGGCCTCCCGCTGTCCGTGGTAGGTGACCTGACCCCCACGATCGACGCGCACCACCGGTATGTCCCCCGCCGCGAGCACATGCGTCGGGTCGGCGTTCATACCAAGGGTAAATACGGGTTCGTGCTCGAGCACCCAGATTTCATCTGCGGTGTCGACCGTGCGCTCGTCGGTGAAGCGCTGCATCGCCTGCCAGACCGGCAGGTACTCGGCGCGACCGAGGTTACGGACGAGGCGGGACACTAACCGCGAGCGCCGCGTTGTCGAGCCCGGCGTTGTTGCCGGCGAGCGCCTGCTCGGCGCGATAGCTCGAGCGCACGAGTGGCCCCGATACGCATTCGCGAAAACCGCGCGCCAGTGCCCACTCGCGATAGCGATCGAACTCCTCGGGCGTGACGAATCTCGCGACCGGCAAATGATTCGCGGTCGGCTGCAGGTACTGCCCGAGCGTGAGCATGTCCACCGCGTGCTCGCGCAGGCGATGCATGACCTCCACGATCTCCTCGTTGCTCTCGCCGAGGCCGAGCATCAGCCCGGACTTGGTGAGAACATCCGGGCAGCGCGCCTTGTAGCGCTGCAGCAGATCGAGCGACCACTCGAAGTCAGAACCCGGCCGCGCCTGCAGGTAGAGCCGGGGCACGGTCTCCATGTTGTGGTTGAACACGTCGGGCGGCTCGGCGGCGAGGATGTCCAGCGCCACCTCCATGCGTCCGCGGAAGTCCGGCACCAGCACCTCGACGCGGATGCCCGGGTTCAGCGCCCGCGTCTCGCGGATGCAGTCGGCGAAATGCGCGGCGCCACCGTCGCGCAGATCGTCGCGATCGACCGAGGTGATCACCACGTAGCGGAGCCGCATCTCGGCGATCGCCGAGGCGAGGTGCCGGGGCTCCTCGGCATCGAGCGGGTTCGGACGCCCGTGCGCCACATCGCAGAAGCTGCAGCGGCGGGTGCAGACCTCGCCGAGGATCATGAAGGTCGCGGTGCCGTGGCTGAAGCACTCGTGGATGTTCGGGCAGCTCGCTTCTTCGCAGACCGTGACCAGAGCGTTCTCACGCAGCCGCGACTTCAGCTGCTGCACGGCATTGCCCGAGGGCAGGCACCCACCCTGCGCAAGCCGAGCTGGATCCGTGTGCGCATCCCGGCCGGCAACGCCGTGCAGCAGCTGAAGTCGAAGCTGCGCGAGAACGCGCTCGTCACGGTCTGCGAAGAGGCGAGCTGCCCGAACATCCACGAGTGCTTCAGCCACGGCACCGCCACCTTCATGAT
>JBJTSG010000300.1:0-3133 GCA_046076505.1 Erythrobacter sp.
GCTCCACGAGGAGGCCGACTACCAGCGCGAGGGCGCGCAGATGGCGATGTACCGCGAGCGGCTCGCCGACGTTCCCGGTTTCGTGGTGCCGCGCCTGCACGAGGGCCTGACGCGCGGCTCGATCCTCGCGATGAGCTTCGAGGAGGGCGTATCGATCGAGGAACTCGGCAACGAGCCGCCCGAACGCCGCGACGCGGTCTTCGCCCGGCTGATCCGCCTCGTCGCGCGCGAGCTGTTCGATTTCGGCGTGATGCAGACCGATCCCAACTTCGCGAACTTCCGCTACCGCCGTGAGACGGGCGAGATCGTGCTGCTCGATTTCGGCGCCTGCCGGCCGGTCGATCCGGCGGTGGCAAAAGGCTATCGCCGGATGCTCGAGGCGGGGCTGGTCGGCAATGCCGAGGAGGTCCTCAAGGCCACCATCGAGGCGGGCTTCATGATGCCGATCGTCGCCGAGAAGCACCCTGAGCGGGTGAACCGGATGATCGACATCGTCGTGGGCGAGATGCGCGAGGATGCGCCCTTCGACTTCGGGGACCGCGCCTTCGTCCCGCTGCTGCGCGACGAGGGAATGGCGATCGCGCAGGACAAGGACACCTGGGCCTTCCCGCCGATCGAGACCCTGTTCGTCCAGCGCAAGGTGAGCGGCACCGCGCTGCTCGGCGCCCGATTGAAGGCCAAGGTCAACATCCGCCGGATCACCGAGGAGGTGCTGGCGAGCACCCGTCCATCCTCCACGGCAGCGGCTTGAGTTCGGGCAGGCCCCTCTCGCACCTGTTCGATACCACCCTCACCCCCTCCCGAGCCCGGCGTTAACCCCACGTTAGCCCTGTTCAGCCCCACCTCTTGTGCGAACCCAATGATGTTTCACGGAAAAGTGAGGGTGACGGTAGACAGGCTCCGGAGTTTGTATTAACCCGCCACCCATGCACGGGGGGATCGAGCACAAGATCGCGGTGCTGTTCGTGTGTCTCGGCAATATTTGCCGGTCACCGATGGCCGAGGGAACGTTCCGCGAGGGCGCGCGCGCGCGGGCTTGCGGTGCACGTCGATTCCGCCGGCACTGCCTCCTACCATATCGGCAGCCAGCCCGACTCCCGCGCGATTGCGGTCGCGGCGCGTCACGGGGTCGACATCGCCGGTCAGACCGCGCGCCAGATCGAGCGCGACGACTTCTACCGCTTCACGCACATCGTCGCGCTCGACCGCGCGAATCTCGAAGGCGTCCGCGCGCGCGCACCGCGTGACGGGACCGCTCGGCTGTCGATGCTCCTCGATGCGGTCGAGGGTCGCGCCGGCGAAGGCGTGGCCGACCCCTACTATGGCGACGATGCAGCCTTCGAGGCCGCTTGGGAGACCATCTTGCTCGGCGTCGAAGCCTGGCTCGCCAAGCTGCAACGCGAAGCCCGCGCCTTGCGCTAGCCACCCCGCAAGAGCTGCACGCCCCAGTCGCGCTCGAAGAGGTAGAGCGACAGCCGCGCCGCCTCGCCGCGCGGGGAGGTGAGGCCGCCGTCGCGCTCCATCAGCAGCCGCGCATCGGCATGTGCGGCGGGAAGCAGGCGCTGGACCTGTTCGAGATCGGCGATCCGGAACCCCGCCTCGCCCGATTGGCGTGTGCCGAGCAGTTCGCCCCCACCCCTGAGTGCAAGGTCCTCTTCGGCGATCCGGAACCCGTCCTGCGTCTCGCGCATCAGGGCGAGCCGGGCGCGGCCAATCTCGGAGAGCTGCGCGGAACGCAGCAGCAGGCAGGTCGATTTCTCCGCCCCCCGCCCCACCCGGCCCCGCAGCTGATGGAGTTGGGCGAGCCCGAAGCGTTCGGCCTGTTCGATCACCATGAGCGTCGCCGAGGGCACGTCGACGCCGACCTCGATTACCGTGGTCGCAACAAGCAGCCGCGCCTCGCCGCCAGCGAATCGCTCCATCGCGGCATCCTTCACCTCCGGCCGAAGCTGGCCATGGACGAGCACGACCTGGTCGCCGAACCGCTCCCTGAGGGCAGCGAACCGGGCTTCGGCGGCAGCGATGTCGGCCATGTCGGGGACGCCGTCGATCTCGCGCACCATCGGGCACACCCAGTAGGCCTGCTGCCCGCCGGCGATGTGGCGGGCGACACCCTCGACCACCTCGTCGATCCGCTCCATGGCGACAACGCGCGTGTCGATCGCCTGACGCCCCGGGGGGAGCTCATCGAGGCGGCTCACGTCCATCTCGCCATACTGCGCGAGGGTCAGCGAGCGCGGGATCGGAGTCGCGGTCATGGCGAGCGTGTGCGGCGCGCGGCGGCCCTTTGCCGCGAGCGCGAGGCGCTGCGCGACGCCGAAGCGGTGCTGCTCGTCAATCACAACAAGGCCGAGATCGCGGTACCTGACCGTCTCCTGGAAGATCGCATGGGTGCCGACGAGGAGCTGGATCGAGCCGTCCAGCAGGCCCATGAGAATCGACTCCCGCTCCCGCCCCTTGGCCCTGCCCGTCAGCAGCGCGATTGCGACACCGGTCGGGCCGAGCATCTTTCTCAGCGTTTCGAAGTGCTGGCGGGCGAGGATCTCGGTCGGAGCCAGCAGCGCGGCCTGCCTGCCCGCCTCGACCGCGATCAGCATGGCGTTGAGGGCGACCACCGTCTTGCCCGCCCCGACATCGCCCTGGAGAAGGCGCAGCATCGGCGCCTCCTGCGCCATGTCGCCCTCGATCTCGCCAATCGCGCGCTTCTGCGCGCCGGTGAGGCCGAACGGGAGCTGCAGCTTCGCCCTTAGTGCACCGTCCCCTGCCAGCGCCTGACCGCGCCGCCTGCGCCCGTCCGCCTTGACCAGCAGCAGCGCAAGGCTGTTCGCCAGCAATTCGTCATAAGCGAGCCGGTCGCGCGCTTTGGCGTCGGTCCCCTCGTGCGCGAGCCTGAGCGCCGCGGCCCAAGCGGGCCAACCCGCGCGCTCGAGCTGCCCGGACTCGATCCACTCGGGAAGCTCCGGAAGCCGCGCCAGCGCCTGCGAGGCGAACTCCGCAATGCGCGGCTGCGTGAGGCCTTCGGAGAGGCGATAGACGGGCTCTGACAGCCGCCCCATATGCGCCGCGCTCTCGACCTCGATATGGTCGGGGTGGACGATCTGGAGCATGTCGCCATAGCGGTCGAGCCGCCCGG
>JBJTSG010000301.1:0-8803 GCA_046076505.1 Erythrobacter sp.
CAGTCTGCCAGAACCGCGCGGTCTCCGCATCGAGCACGGCCGCGCTGGTGGCGGCGGCCAGCACGATGAGGGTGGTCTCCGAAGGGCTCGCCATGAGGAGGCCCGTCTCGGCCGCAGTGCCCCGGCGCGCGCCCATCAGCCGCAGCAGGATGCCGGTGACGATCGCCTTGAACAGCACCACGCCGGTGACCGCGAGGGCAAGGCGCCCGATCTCGCCGGCGATTTCAGCGAGGTTGATGCTCATCCCCACGGTGATGAGGAACACGCCGAGGGCGAGGCCCTTGAAGGACTCCATGATCAGCTCGACCTCGGTGCTATACTCGGTCTCGGCGATCAGGAGCCCGGCGATCAGCGCGCCGACGATGGGCGAGAGGCCGACCAGCGCGGTCGCAAGGCTCGCGCCGATGACGACCAGCAGCGAGGCCGAAAGGAACAGCTCGGGGCTCTTGGTGCGCGCGGCCTGGGCGAACAGGCGGGGGAGGGCAAGGCGCCCCACCACCAGCAGCACCGCGATCACGAGCCCTCCTTGCCACAGGGTGCGGATCATGCCGCCCCACCCTTCATCCGCCGCATTGGGAGCCAGCGCGCCGAGGATGAAGATGATCGGCACGATCATGATGTCCTCGAACAACAGCATCGACAGCGCCGCGCGGCCCACCGGCGACTTGGTGCCCGAAATCGGCAATACGATCGCGGTCGAGGAAAAGGCCAGCGCAAAGCCCAGGGCCAATGCTGCGGCGGTGCTCATGCCCGAGGCCAGCCCCACGAACAGCGCCAGCGCCCCGCCGCTGATCAGCACCTCGAGCGCGCCGAGGCCGAACACCAGCTTGCGCATGGTCCACAGGCGGTTGAACGAAAGCTCGAGCCCGATCGCAAACAGCAGCAGCACGATCCCGAAATCGGCAAAGGGCACCAATCTGACCACGTTGGTGATGGTGATGTAGTAGAGCCAAGGGTGCTCATCCACGAGCGAGCCCAGCCCGGATGGGCCGACCAGCACCCCTATCAGGATGAAGCCGATGATCGGCGTGATGCGAAATCGCGCAAACAGCGGAATGACGATGCCCGCCGAACCGAGGATCACCAGCGCGTCCGAGAGGACGGGGGAGAGGGTCATTTCGCCAGCCACGCCCAAGGCTTAACCGGCGGTGGCAGGCCTGTCACCCTCGCGGGGGACATAAAAAAGCCGGGCAGGCCGCGAGGCCGCCCGGCTTTTCTGGTTCAAGGCGAAGCGATCAGGCCCAGCCGGCCATCTCCGTCTCGAGGTTCTGAACGATCGTCTCGAAGAACTGCTCGGTGGTCTGCCAAGCTTGGCCAGGGCCGATCAGCAGCGCCAGGTCCTTGGTCATGTAGCCCTTCTCGACGGTCTGGATGCAGATCTTTTCGAGCGTTTCGGCAAATCGCACCACGTCCGGCGTGTTGTCGAACTTGCCGCGGTACATGAGGCCCCGGGTCCAGGCGAAGATCGAGGCGATCGGGTTGGTCGAGGTCGCCTTGCCCTGCTGGTGCTGGCGGTAGTGGCGGGTGACGGTGCCGTGCGCAGCCTCGGCCTCGACGGTCTTGCCGTCTGGGGTCATCAGCACCGAAGTCATCAGCCCGAGCGAGCCGAAGCCCTGCGCCACGGTATCGGACTGCACGTCGCCGTCGTAGTTCTTGCACGCCCAGACGAACTTGCCCGACCACTTGAGCGCCGAGGCGACCATGTCGTCAATCAGGCGGTGTTCGTAGACGATGCCCTTTTCCTTGAACTTCTCGGCGAAGCCCTCGGTGTCGAACACTTCCTGGAACAAATCCTTGAAGCGCCCGTCATAGGCCTTCATGATCGTGTTCTTGGTGGAGAGGTACACCGGCCAACCGAGGTTCAAACCGTAGTTGAAGCTCGCGCGGGCGAAGTCGCGGATCGAATCGTCGAGGTTGTACATCGCCATCGCCACACCGGCGCTGGGGAAATCGAACACGTCGAGGTCGATCTTCTCGCCGTTCTCGCCGTCCCACACGAGGCGCAGCTTGCCTGGGCCGGGGATCAGCGTGTCGGTCGCCGTGTACTGGTCCCCGAAGGCATGGCGGCCGACCACGATCGGATCGGTCCAGCCCGGCACCAGACGCGGCACGTTGTCGATCACGATCGGCTCGCGGAAGACCACGCCGCCGAGGATGTTGCGGATCGTGCCGTTGGGCGACTTCCACATCTTCTTGAGCTTGAATTCCTCGACGCGGGCCTCGTCGGGCGTGATCGTCGCGCACTTCACGCCGACGCCGTACTGCTTGATCGCGTTCGCGGAATCGACCGTCACCTGATCGTCGGTCGCGTCGCGGTTTTCGATCGACAGGTCGTAATACTTCAGGTCGATGTCGAGGTAGGGCAGGATCAGCCTCTCGCGGATCCACTGCCAGATGATCCGGGTCATCTCGTCGCCGTCGAGTTCGACGACGGGGTTGGCGACTTTGATTTTCTGCATGGCCAATGCCCTATCCTTCTCGCCCCGTCTGATGCGGGACCGTGTGTGATCGACAGGAAACTGTGTGGAGCCCGTCCAAGGCTCGTAGATCCCGCGGGGGCTTTAGCAGAGGGAAACGGGCTTGCAAGCACGGGGGCTGCGAATGAAACGCAACATGAGTTGCGCGCGGACGCAGACACGAATCGGCCGCGGACATGAAAAAGCCCGCCGGACGGGCGGGCTTGATGGTTCAGCCGATGGTGGGCGTAGCAAGGATTGAACTTGCGACCCCTACGATGTCAACATAGTGCTCTACCACTGAGCTATACGCCCGCACCATCGGATCGGCACCTCCCGGGGGAAGCGCGGAGCGGCCCTTTATCGCAGCCCTTCGGAAGGTGCAAGCGATTCGGACGGGCCACGCTTCAGGCGCCCGCTTCCTCGAATACGCGCTCCACCTCAAGCACCAGGTCGCGCAGGTGGAAAGGTTTGGAAAGCACCTTGGCGGCGGGCTGTTCGCGGCTGGCGCGCAGGGACACCGCGGCAAAACCGGTGATGAACATGACCTTGGTGCGCGGGGAAATCGCCGCGCAACGCTGGGCGAGTTCGATCCCGTCCATCTCGGGCATCACGATGTCGGACAGGAGCAGATCGTAGTCCCCTGTCTCGAGCAGCGGCACGGCATCGGTCCCGCGGTCCACCGCGCTCACCTCGTAGCCGGCATTGGTGAGGGCCCGTTCGAGATAGGCGCGCATCGCGTCCTCGTCTTCGGCGAGCAGGATGCGGGGGGTGCGTGTCGCTGTCATGCGGGCGGGTTAGCAGACCCGGCTTAAGAAATCTTTGTCCCCGTCTGCCATTCCATCCGGGACGGCGCGGATTGCCGGGGCGGATGGTCGATGAGGCTTTGACAGGCAGGAGCAAACCCGTCAGCGTGATCCCTGCGATGTCACCGCCTGCCCGTTCTTCCCGTCCCGCTTCCCGGCCCGATCGCACCGCCGCGAGCGGGGGCAGGGTGCCGGGGCTGGACGAAGCGCCCGCCTTCACGCTGACTCGCCCGCCGCGTCTCAGCCTCCCGGTGCTGATCGCGGTGCCCCATGCCGGGCGCGCCTATCCGGAAAGCGTCACGATGCGGATGCGCGAGCCGGAGCTGGCACAGCTGCGGCTCGAGGATCGCCATGTCGATCGGCTGGGCGTCACCGCCGCGCGCGAGACCGGAGCGGCATTGCTCGTCGCCCACGCGCCGCGGGCGCTGCTCGACCTCAACCGGGCCGAGGACGATATCGACTGGGACATGATCGAGGGTGGCCGGCCCGAAGGCGTCGCCGCGCCGCAGCCCGGCGCACGCGGCAACGCGCGGGCGCGCAGCGGCCTCGGCCTCGTGCCCCGCCGGCTGCCCGGTTCTGGCGAGATCTGGCGTGGGCGGCTAGCGCCCACCGAGCTCGCCGAGCGGATCGCGCACATCCACAATGCCTATCATGCGGCACTCGCCGAAGAGCTCGCGCGGATCCGGGCCGAGTGGGGCGCGGCGCTGCTGATCGATCTCCACTCCATGCCCCCGTTGCGCGCAGCCGACGGCGAGCCACGCGCCCCGGTGCTGGTGCTCGGCGACCGCTTCGGCGCCTCATGCCACACGGGCCTGATGGGCCGCGCCCTCGCGCATTGCGAGGCGATCGGGCTGCCGACGGCGCAGAACCGCCCCTATTCGGGCGGCTACGTGCTTGATCGCCACGGGGCTCCGCAGGCGGGCATTCACGCGATGCAGATCGAGGTGTGCCGCGCGACCTATCTCGACCGGCACCTGGCCGAACCCGGGGCAGGGCTCCCGGCCGTGGCGGCGATGCTGGCGCGGCTGGTGCGCGAACTCGGAGCGGAGGCGGCCTTGCTCGGCGGGCAGGAGAGCTTCCGGCACGCTGCCGAGTAGCACGAAGCGAAGAACGCGAAACGGGCAGGCAGCCCGCGGCCACCTGCCCGTTCGTCTGTCATCGCCACCGGAGCACAAGGCCCCGGCGAAAATCCATCAGTTCAGCGCCGGGGCCGGGGTGCCGTCGGCGTTCATCGGCACCTTGCCGAGCGACATCTGGCGCTCGAAGATGACGCGCATCAGGTTGAGCGAGAAGAGGTGCGCATAGATCAGCGCCAGCATCCCGTTCTTCTGCAGCTCCTCGAGAGTCGCGCCCGGCAGCTCGCGGAGCTTGTTCTCGTCGACCATCCGGAAGCCGCGATAGATGAACGGCGTCTCGGGCATGTCGTTGCGGGTGATGGCGATCTCGCCTTCCATTAGGATGTCGAGCTTCTCGAGCTCGTCCATGAACAGCTTGGTGCGCTGGCCGGCTTCCTCGAAGCGGCGGCAGAAGTCGAGCACGCCCTCGGTGTATTCGCTGGGCTTGCCGTCCTCGAACAGCGGCATGCCTTCCTTGTCCTTGCCGAGCAGGCCGGCGGTCGGATCGAAGCACAGTGACATGTCCTCGCTGCCCGGCTGGAGCTTGGCGAGGATGAAGGGATAGCGGCGCGCGTAGGCGGGCAGATAGATCGGCTCGGCGATCTTCATGTCCTCGCCGACGAACACGTTGACGCCTTCATTGAGGCCGAACAGCGCGATCGGCAGCGCGCCTTCGCCCGAGGTGAAGACGATCGGGAAATCGCGCTGGGCGTCGATGAACTCGTCGGTGGTCAGCGGGATCGCGTGGGTCTCGGCGAGGTAGGCCGCGCTGCCGAGCGAGCCGGCCTTCCAGTCGGCGTGATCGACGCTGTTGACGGGCAGAAGGTCCTTGTAGAACAGCGGAAGTTGCGGTTGCGGCGCGCTGGCCATGACGAAGTCTCCGGTATGCGTGTTGGATGATGATCCCTCAGCGAAACCCGAGCGCCCCGCCGAAAGCGCGGCCCTTAGGCGTTTGCGCGGCGCCGTGCAAGCGGCTGCCGGTCACTCGGCAAGAGGACTGTGGAGCAGCTTTCCGGGATTGAGCAGCCCAGCCGGATCGAGCGCGGCCTTGACCCGCGCCATGACCCCCATCGCGACCGGATCGTGGAGCCGGGCAAGCTCGTCCACCTTCATCTGGCCGATGCCGTGCTCGGCGCTGATCGAGCCGCCCCACTGCGTGACGAGGTCGTGGACCCGTGCGCTGACAGCCTTGCCCTGGCCTTCCTCCCACACGCCCCTGACGGCGCCCGAGGGGGCAAGCACGTGAAAGTGGACATTGCCGTCGCCGAGGTGACCGAAGGCGACGGCGGTGGTGCCGGGGAAGGCGGCTTCGACGTCGGGGACGGCGGCGAGGATGAACTCGGGCATCCGCTCGACCGGCACGGATATGTCGTGCTGCATCGCGGGCCCGCGCGCACGCTCGGCGGAGGAGATGCCGTCGCGCAGGGCCCAGAAGGCCTCGGCCTGCGTGTCGCTGGCGGCGAGCACTGCGTCGGCGATCAGCCCCTCCTCGAGCGCCTCGGCGAGCGCGATCTCGAGCGCCTCGCGCAAGGCGGCGTTGTCGGCGGACGGGGAGACGCATTCGATCAGCGCGTTCCACGCGTGGCGTTCCGCGAGCGGCGCGCGGGCGACGGGTTCGTGCGCGAGCACGGAATCGAGGCAATGCGCCGGCACCACCTCGAAGCCCTCCAGCGCGTCGCCGAGTGCCCGCTCCATCCGGCGCAGCAGCGTGCGCGCCGCCACAATGCCGCTAAGGCCCACCCACGCGGTCGCGCGGCCGGTGGCTGCCGGGAGCAGCCGCAGGTTCGCCGCAGTGACGATGCCGAGCGTGCCCTCCGAACCGATCAGCAACTGCTTGAGGTCGAAGCCGCGATTGTCCTTCTTGAGCGGGGTCATGAGGTCGAGGACCTCGCCGTTCGCCAGCACCGCCTCGAGCCCCAGCACCTGCGCGCGCATCGTGCCGTGGCGGAGCACCTGCGTGCCACCGGCATTGGTGGAAATGAGCCCGCCGATCGTCGCCGAGCCCTTGCCGCCGAGCGTCAGCGGAAAGCGCAGGCCCGCTGCCTCGGCCGCCTCGTGGAGGCTCTGGAGGATCACGCCCGCCTCGCACACCGCCTGGCCCGCGTCGGGCGCAATGCTGCGGATCCCGTTCATGCGGCGCAGCGACAGCAGGATGGCGTGCCCGCTGGAATCGGGGGTGGCCCCGCCTGCCATACCGCTGTTGCCGCCCTGCGGCACGATCGGGACGGCGTGCGCCGCGCAAAGCTTGACGAGCGCGGCGACCTCGGCAGTCGATGCGGGCGAGGCGAGCGCCAGCGCGCGGCCCGTGTAGCGGCCCCGCCAGTCGGTGAGCCACGGGTCCATCATCGCCGGATCGCTTGTCAACCCGCGCGGTCCAAGCAGGGCGGCCGCCGCCGAAAGGAAGGCTTCATGGGCGGCGGGATCGGCGGCCGGATGCGTGGTGGCGATGTTCATGTGTCCTCCATGCCACAGTTCCGCAGGAATGTGGTGAGCTTTTGGCACGGGTATGGCCGACAGTTAAGCCACGGTTCAATCGCCCATGGTAGGGCATCACGAGGCCTCGCGCACCTGTTGCGGCCGGCCGCGTCCCTGCCGCGTCGCAGGTCCACCGAGGAGATCCTTCACCGCCCATGCACAGCCTGTTCGCCCTCACGCCGTTCGGGCTGATGCTGCCGCTGCTCGCGGGCGCGCTCAGTGCGCCGGCCCCTGGCGAGGGGGCGGCATCGTCGGATGCGGGCGTGATGGGCATCGCCGAGGGCGCCGGGCTGCCCAGTCCCTTCGCCGCCCTGCGCGACTCCTCCACGGCCCAGCAGGTCCGCATCGAGCAGCGGGTCGTGGTCCGCATCACTCCGGCACCACCCGCCGCGCGTCAGAACCTTCTTGCCGACATGCCGATGCGCCAGAGGGCGCCGCGCTTCGAGGAGAAGGGCAAGGAGAAGTGCGTTCCCCTCCAGGACATCGCTGCCGTCCAGACCGGCAGCGGGAACCGCCTCGTGCTGCTGTTGCGGGATCGCAAGATGCTTTCCGCCAACCTCGAAAAGTCCTGCCTCGCCCGCGACTTCTATTCGGGCTTCTACGTCGAGAAAAGCAAGGACGGGCGGCTGTGCGTTTCGCGCGACCGGCTTCGGTCACGCACCGGAGCGAGTTGCGAGGTGGAGACCATGCGCCGCCTCGTCCTGGCTTCCGACTGACGCGCGCGCGCCGGCCCCGCGATTCCTTGACTTTTGCGCCCGTATGCGGGAAAGGCGCGGCAGCCTGACGCGGCGCGTGCGCGCGCGGCGGACCAGCAATCCCGGCAGTAACCCTGCCCACTATTCTCGGACAACACACACCTGATGACTTTCGCCGATCTCGGCCTCTCGCCCGAATTGCTCAAGGCCGTGGAAGACGCGGGCTACACGGTGCCCACCGCCATCCAGGCGCAGGCGATCCCGACCGTGCTGATGATGAAGGACCTCATCGGCATCGCCCAGACCGGCACCGGCAAGACCGCGAGCTTCGTGCTGCCGATGATCGACGTGATGGCCTCAGGGCGGCGCCGCGCGCTGATGCCGCGCTCGCTGATCCTCGAGCCGACCCGCGAGCTCGCCGCCCAGGTTGCCGAGAACTTCGAGAAGTACGGCAAGAACCACGATCTCAAGATGGCGCTGCTGATCGGCGGCGTGCAGATGGGGGACCAGCTCAAGGCCCTCTCGGACGGGGTCGACGTGCTGATCGCGACCCCGGGCCGGCTTATGGACCTGTTCGAGCGCGGCAAGATCCTGCTGAACGGCTGCGAGCTGCTGGTGATCGACGAGGCCGACCGGATGCTCGACATGGGCTTCATCCCCGACATCGAGTTCATCTGCTCCAAGCTCCCCGAAACCCGCCAGACGATGCTCTTCTCGGCGACCATGCCCGCGCCGATCGAGAAGCTGGCGAAGAAGTTCCTCAACAACCCTAAGCGCATCGAAACCGCCCGCGCGGCGACCACCAATGCCGATATCACCGCCTTCAAGGTGCCGGTGAAGGCGCGGAGCAAGCGTGAGACGCTGCGCTGGTTCCTTGAGAATGATCTGGTCGAAACCGCGATCATCTTCGCCAATCGCAAGACCACGGTGCGCGAACTCAATCAGAGCCTCAACCGCCACGGCTTCCGGTCGAGCGAGATCCACGGCGACATGGACCAGTCCTCGCGCCTGAAGGAACTCGACCGGTTCAAGAAGGGCGAGGTCGATATCTTCGTCGCCTCCGACGTCGCCGCCCGTTGCCTTGACATCAAGGGCGTGAGCCACGTCTTCAATTTCGACACGCCCTGGCACCCGGATGATTACGTCCACCGCATCGGCCGCACCGGCCGCGCCGGGGCCAAGGGGCGGGCCTTTACCTTCGTCGCCGAGGATGACGCCGAAGCCATCGCCAATGTCGAAAAGCTGACCGGCGCGGC
>JBJTSG010000302.1:0-8297 GCA_046076505.1 Erythrobacter sp.
TCCCCCAGCGCGACGGCGGCACGCACTTGTCGGCCTTCCGCGCCGCGCTGACCCGCACGCTCAACAACTATGCCGAGCGGTCGGGGATGCTCAAGAAGGAGAAGGTCAGCCTCGCCGGCGAGGACATGCGCGAGGGTCTCACCGCAATCGTCAGCGTGAAGCTGCCCGACCCCAAGTTCTCCAGCCAGACCAAGGACAAGCTGGTCAGCTCCGAGGTGCGCTCGCCGCTCGAGACGCTGATGGGCGAGAAGATGACCGAGTGGCTCGAGGAGAACCCTAACGAGGCCCGCGCGATCATCCAGAAGATCATCGACGCCGCCGCCGCGCGCGAAGCTGCCCGCCGCGCGCGCGAGATGAGCCGCAAGGGGGCGATGAGCGTCGCCTCGCTTCCCGGCAAGCTCGCCGATTGCCAGGAGCGCGACCCCGCCAAGTCCGAGCTCTTCCTGGTCGAAGGGGACTCCGCAGGCGGCTCGGCCAAACAGGGGCGTGACCGCAAGACGCAGGCGATTTTGCCGCTCAAGGGCAAGATCCTCAACGTCGAGCGCGCGCGGTTCGACCGGATCATTTCTTCCAAGGAAGTCGGCACCCTCATCCAGGCGATGGGCACCGGCATCCGCGACGAATTCAACCTCGAAAAGCTGCGCTACCACAAGATCGTCATCATGACCGACGCGGACGTCGATGGCGCGCACATCCGCACGCTGTTGCTGACCTTCTTCCACCGCCAGATGCCTGAGATCATCAAAGCCGGGCACCTGTTCATCGCCCAGCCGCCGCTCTACAAGGTCTCGAAGGGGCGCTCCGAGGTCTATCTCAAGGATCAGGCGGCGCTCGACCGCTATCTCGTCGATGCGGGCCTCCAGGGCCGCGTGCTCGAGACGGCGAGCGGCACCCGCTTTGCCGAAGACCTCCGGGTGCTGGTCGACGGGGCGCTGCGTCTCAAGAACCTCCTCGCCTTCGTGCCGCGCCGCTACGACAGCGGGATCGTCGAACAGATGGCGCTGACGGGCGCCTTGGAGCCGGGCCTATCGGGCGAGGCACTCGCCGCCGCGCTGGCGCGGGCGGCCGAGCGGCTTGGCGCGGGCGACCGCGAGGCTCGCTGGAGCGCGTCCCAACGCGAAGATGGCATGGTGGTGTTCGAGCGCCTGTGGCGCGGCGTCACCGACGTCCACGAGATCGACGCGCGCTTCCTCACCTCGACCGAGGCGCACAAGCTTCACGGCCTCGCCGCAGCGCAGGCCGAGGCCTATGCCAAGCCGGTCAAGCTGGTGCGGGCCGGCGACGCGGCGGAGGAGCCCGAGCCCGAGGCGCCCGCCACGGACGATCCGCTCGCCGGCGAGGCCGAGGAAGCCTTACCCGCGCCCGCCATGCCGGTCGACGGCGCGATCAGCCGCCCGACCCAGCTTCTGGAGGCGATCTTCGCCGCCGGGCGCAAGGGGCTGTCGATCAGCCGCTACAAGGGCCTCGGCGAAATGAACGCCGAGCAGCTGTGGGAGACAACCCTCGACCCCGAGGCGCGCGTGCTGCTCCAGGTCAAGGTCGAGGATGCCGACGTCACCGACGAGATCTTCACCCGCCTGATGGGCGACATCGTCGAACCGCGCCGGGAGTTCATCCAGGATAATGCCCTGAACGTTGCGAACCTCGACGTCTGACCCGATGAGCCACCCCGCGCGCCGCACCGAGGATCTGCAGCAGGCGAGTTTCCTCGTCGTGCTCGTCGCCGTCACCCTGCTGATGGTGGTGGTGGTCTACCCCTTCGCCCAGCCGCTGCTGTGGGCGGGCCTTGCCGCGATCATGTTCCAGCCGCTCTACCGCTGGATGCTGCGGCGGTTGAAGGGGCGGCGCAATCCCGCCGCGGGGCTGTCGCTGCTGGTGATCTTCGTGCTGGTGATCGGCCCGGCGGCGTGGATCGGCTCGCTGGTGGTCCAGCAGGCGCTGGTGCTGGTCGACACGATCCAGAAGCAGCCGCCCGATCTCGCCGCGCTGTTCGACCAGGTCTACACCAGCCTGCCGCGGATCGCGCGCGAGGCGGTCGACCGCGCGGGCTGGGCGGACATCGCCAACGTCCAGCGGCGCATCCAGGACCTCGTCACCCAGAGCGCCGGACTGATTGCCACCCAGGCCGTGTCGATCGGCAGCGGCGCGCTCAGTTTCTTCCTCTCCTTCGGCGTCGCGCTCTACGTCATGTTCTTCCTGCTGCGCGACGGGGAGCGGGTCGGGCGCAGCATCCTGTGCGCCATCCCGGTCCAGCGTTCGATCGCCGACCGCCTGGCGGAGCGCTTCCTCGGCATCGTGCGCGCGACGATCAAGGGCACGGGCGTCGTCGCGCTGGTGCAAGGCGCACTCGGATGGATCGCGATGATGATCTGCGGCGTGCCCTCGGCGCTGCTGTTCGGCGTGGTCATGGCCATTTTTGCGCTGATCCCGGTGATCGGCGCGGGCGGTGTGTGGCTGCCGGTCGGGGTGTGGCTGCTGGCGAGCGGATCGACCTGGCAAGGCATGTTCATGTTGGTGTTCGGGTTCTTCGTGATTTCCTCGGCCGACAACGTGCTGCGCCCCATTCTGGTGGGTCGCGACACCGGCATTCCCGACTGGATCATCCTCATCACCACCTTGGGCGGCATCAGCCTCGTCGGCTTCTCCGGCATCGTCCTCGGCCCGCTGGTCGCGGGGCTGTTCCTCGCGAGCTGGTCGATCCTGCGCGAACAGCGCGAAGCCGACGAGGAGGCGCTGCGCCAGCGCGAGAGCAGCATCCAGGTCGACCGCTCCGGCCGGGCGCCGGCTCCGCCCGCGGCTGGCTGACAGGGTGCAACCGCTCGTCAAACCGGGCTCGCAGGGCGAGGCGATCGGCCGGCTGGTGGTTGCGGGGCTGGTGGTCTCGATGCTCCCCGCTCTGCCGTTCGGCGCCTATCTCAGCTACCCCTTCGCGATCCTCACGACGTGGTTCCACGAGATGGGCCACGGGCTGACCGCGCTGGCGACGGGCCAGCATTTCGAGCAGCTGATGATCTTCGCCAACGGCTCGGGCGTCGCCGAGAGCGCGGTCGCAGAGGATGCCTCGCAATTCGTCCATGCCGCGATCGCCGCCGGTGGACCTCTGGCGCCGAGCGCGGCGGGTGCGCTGCTGATCGTCGCCAGCGCCCACCCCAAGGCGTGGCGCGCCGTGTTATGGCTCTGCGTCGCGGCGATCCTCGCCAGCCTCGGCATCTGGGTACGCTCGCCGACCGGATGGTGGGCGCTGCCGCTGGTGGCGGCGATCCTCGGCTTCGTCGCGTGGCGCGGATCGCCCGCGTGGCAGCGCTTCACACTCCAGTTCGTGGGACTGTTGGGCGCGTTCAGCTGCCTGCGTGATCTGCACTACCTCTTCACCGAGACCGCGGTGATCGGGGGGCAGCCAATGCTCTCGGACACCGGCGCGATCGAGGCGGCGCTGGGCGGGCCGCACTGGCTGTGGGCGGGCCTGATTCTCGCCATCTCGGCAGTGATGGTCGGCGCAGCGCTCAAGTACGCGCTCGCCGAAAAGCGCCTGCGCCCCCCGCCGCGCAAGCTTCCCGCCAACGTCCTGCAATTCCGCCGCGAACCGCCCAAGCGGCCCCGCCGCTGACGCTTCCGGCAGTTTCGCGCGGGAACCTGCAGGGCTAGCCTCGCTGTCATGGACATCACCGAAATCGCCGACCGGCTCGCCATTGCCGAGACCCTCGCGCTCTACTGCCGCGGAATCGACCGCTGCGATCCCGAACAGCTCGCCGCCGCCTTCACCCCTGACGCGGCGATCGACTACGGCGACGGCGCGCGGCCGATCGCCGAGGTCATCCCCGGCCTCATGGCGGGGCTCGGCGCGATGCGGCTCACCCAGCACAACATTTCCAACACGGTCATCCGACTGGAGGGCGCGCGGGCCAAGGCGGAGACGAACTGCGTCGCGCTGCACATCCTCGGTGCGCCGGAGGGCGAGGTCGAGCTGGTGGTCGGCGGGCGCTATCTCGACACGCTGGTCAACCACGAGGGCCGGTGGCTGATCGCCGAGCGGCTCTACGTGATGGACTGGAACCGCAAGGCGCCGGCGACGATGGCGCTTTCGGGCGGGTTGTTCGACGGGCTGAAGCGGCACGGCGCACGGGGAGCCAAGGATCCGTCGGCGGCGTGGTGGGCAAGACTCTGAACCCTCGCCCGCTCGTCCTGAGCTTGTCGAAGGACCGTACTTTCCTGAAGTTTCGCGATTTCGCCTAGAGCGAGAACAGCCTTTCGGCAGGCCAAGGGCGAGCAGATCCGGAGAGCTTTTTCTAGGAGGCCACCTTCAGCGTGTTGACCCCCGCCGCGTCGCTGCCCGCCTCGCCCGACAGGCCGATGAACATCGTGTCGACGATCCGCGCGAGCTTCTGTTCGGTGAGCTTCTCACCGAGGTAGATCAGCGCATCGGGCAGGGTGTAGTTCGAGATCATCTGGTTGATCAGCGAGAGCGCCTCGTCGATCTCGAGCCCGGCGAAGAAGCCTTCCGCCTGCGCCTCGGCGATCAGCTCGCACAGGTAATGGTCGGCGAGGTCGACGTAGCTTCGCACCCGCTCGAAATTGGCGGCGCCCATCTCGCACAGGATCGTGAAGTGCTCGGGGTCCGCGCGGAAGCGTTCGCGCGAGATGACGAAGCGGCGGCGGAAGAATTCGAACATCTTGCGCTGCGGGGGGAGATTGCTCGCAAGCACCTCCTCCATCACCGCCATGTGCGGGGCGAGCCACATCTGCGCGATGGCGTCGAACAGGTCATCGTAATCGTCGAACAACGCCTCGAAGCGCGCGCGGGTAAGCCCGCTTTCGGCCATCGCAACGGTCCAGGCGATCTCGGAGCCGCGTTCCTTGACGAGGCCCAGCACATGGCGCGCGATCCGCTCGCGTTCGGCTTCCCGGGCCGTCTGACTGAGTGCCATGTCGCTCGCGCCTCCTTGCGCTTGCGCCAACATAGGCGAGGTTTGCGCGGGCATAAAGTACCGCTGGTCGATTTTTGTGCGACGCAGCACGGAGAAACGCATGGGATTGAAGCGCAATCAGACGATCGGCGGCCAGGGAAAGAAGGCCGAGGTCTTGCGGACGTAGATCGCGTAGAGGTTGCCCTTGCTCTTGTGCAGGCCCTTCTCGAGCAACGGCGCGCCCGACCACTTCATGAGGGTGAAGCTCAGGAACAGCGGGCCGATCACGGTCGCCGCGGCGTAGTGCCAGCCGGCCGCCGCGCAGGTCAGCCAGATGCCCCACCAGGCGCAGAAGTCGCCGAAGTAGTTGGGGTGGCGGGTGTAGCGCCACAGCCCCGTGTCGAGCACGCGGCCGACATTGGCAGGATTGGCCTTGAAGCGCGACAACTGCCAGTCGCCCACCCACTCGAAGAACACGCCCACGCACCACAGCCCGAAGCCGCCCCAGGCGAGCGTGGTGATCTCGGCCGGATGGGGGCTCGCAAGGATGCCGACCTGCGCGGGGCTCGACACCGCGAACAGCAGCACCGCCTGCATCAGCCAGATCTTGGTCAGCGCCGCGCTGGCGAAGCGGCCCTGTTCGCGCGCGTCCTTGAGGATGCGCTTGTAGCGCTTGTCCTCGCCCTCGCGCCGCCAGCGCAGGAACAGGTAGATGCCGAGCCGGAAGCCCCAGGCGGCGGTCATCGCCATGATCAGCGTGGCAAGTTCGCTCGGGCCGCCGGGGACCTGCAGCCAGCTGGCGATCGCGAGCAGGCCCATTCCTGCACCCCAGAAGGCGTCGATGAAGGAGACGTCGTCGATCTTCACGCTGATCGCCCAGAGGATCAGCACCAGGATGATCAGGATGCCGGCATTGACGGCGAGGAGTTCAAACATCGTTCTTGCCCGCAATGATGTCCCGCGCCTGCTGCTCCAGCACCTTGAAGCGCTCGTAATCAGGCAGCTTCGATCGGAACCACTCGGCGATCTTGAGGAGGTCCTCGCCATAGTTGCCGGTGGGAATCAACGGCTCGCCGAAAGAGATCACCAGCCGCGCGTTGTCGGCGAAGGCGGGGACGATCGGCACGCCCGCGGCGCGAGCGATGTGGTAGAAGCCGGACTTCCACTTGCCGTCGGACTTGCGCGTGCCCTCGCAGGCGATGACGAGGGCCAGCTCGTCGCGGCGGGCATATTCGTTCGCGACCTGCTCGGTGGCGTTGAGGCGACTGCGGCGGTCGACGGGGATGCCGCCCATGTCGAGCATGAAATTCCGCATCGGCCACTGGAACAGCGTGTGCTTGCCCATGAAGTTGGGCTTGATGCCCTCTTCGTGGGTCGCGCCGGTGAAGAATACAAAGTCCCAGTTCGAGGTGTGAGGAGCCCCGGCGATCACGCATTTGCGGATGTTCTTCGGGAAGGCGCCCTCGATCTTCCACCCCTTCGCGTACCAGATCGCGAGGATGATGCGTCGCACGAGGCGCGACAGCAGGGTGGGCGCGCGCGCGGGCGCGGCGATCAGTTCCATGTGCGACACTGTCAGGGCCTCTCCCAAAGGCGGAACGCGCCTTGTGGACTAACATGGGTTAGCTACGCAAGGGCAAGGGGGCAGGGTTTCAGTCCCTACATCCGGAACACGCCGAAGGCAGGCCGCTCGGCGATCGGCGCTTCGAGGCAGGCTGCAAAGGCCAAGCCCAGCACGTCGCGGGTCTGCACCGGATTGATCACGCCGTCGTCCCACAGGCGGGCGGTGGCGTAGTAGGGGTTGCCCTCGTCCTCGTATTTCTGGCGGATCGGGGCCTTGAAGGCCTCGGCCTGCTCCGGCGTCCAGCTCTCGGCGTCGCGGTGAACTGTCGCCAGCACCGAAGCCGCCTGCTCCCCGCCCATCACGCTGATGCGGGCGTTGGGCCAGGTGAACAGGAAGCGGGGCGAATAGGCGCGCCCGCACATCCCGTAATTGCCTGCGCCGAAGCTGCCGCCGATCACCACGGTGACCTTGGGCACGGTGGCGGTGGCGACGGCGGTCACAAGCTTCGCGCCGTGCTTGGCGATGCCTTCCGCCTCGTATTTCCCGCCCACCATGAAGCCGCTGATGTTCTGAAGGAACAGCAGCGGAATGCGCCGCTGGCAGGCAAGCTCGATGAAATGCGCGCCCTTCTGCGCGCTCTCGGAGAACAGCACGCCATTGTTGGCGAGGATCGCGACCGGCACCCCCCAGATGTGGGCAAAGCCGCAGACGAGGGTGGCGCCGTAATGCGCCTTGAACTCGTGGAACTCGCTGCCGTCCACCAGCCGCGCGATCACTTCCTTGACGTCATAGGGCGCGCGCACGTCCTCGGGGATGAGGGCGTAGAGGTCATCGGCATCGTATTTCGGGGGGCGCGGGTCTTTGAGCGCGACGTCCTTCGCCGCTCCGGTGTTCGCGCCGAGGTGCGAGACGATATCGCGCACGATGGTGAGCGCGTGCTCGTCGTTCTCGGCCAAGTGATCGACCACGCCGGACTTCTTGGCGTGCAAGTCGCCGCCGCCCAAGTCTTCGGCGGTGATTTCCTCGCCGGTGGCGGCCTTCACTAGCGGCGGGCCGGCCAGAAAAATCGTGCCCTGGTTGCGCACGATCACCGTCTCATCCGACATGGCCGGCACATAGGCCCCGCCCGCCGTGCACGACCCCATCACGACGGCGATCTGCGGAATGCCTGCAGCCGACATGTTGGCCTGGTTGTAAAAGATGCGCCCGAAATGCTCGCGGTCCGGAAAGATGTCGGCCTGGTTCGGCAGGTTCGCCCCGCCGGAGTCGACAAGATAGATGCACGGCAGGTTGTTCTCGCGCGCAATCTCCTGCGCGCGCAGGTGCTTCTTCACGGTAACAGGATAATAGGTCCCGCCCTTGATCGTCGCATCGTTGCAGACGATCACGCACTCCTGCCCCTCGACCCGCCCGATGCCGGTGATCATGGAGGCCGCATGGATGTCACCTTCATACATCCCGTAGGCCGCCAGCGGCGACAGCTCCAGGAACGGCGTCCCCGGATCAAGAAGCCGGTTGACCCGCTCGCGCGGCAACAGCTTGCCGCGCTCGACGTGGCGCTGGCGCGAACGCTCGTCGCCGCCAACGGCAGCAGCCGCAAGCCGCCCCTGCAATTCGTCTGTCAGACGCGCTGTCGCGGCGGCATTCGCCTTGAAGCGCTCATCGCGGGTTGAAATCGCACTTTCCAGCCGTGACATGAAACATCCTGAACGGAAACAATCGACCTGCGAAACAGGCCCCGAGTATTGCGCTTCTTGTTGGTTTTGGGGAAGCTCAATGCAAGACAAAAATGAACGCGAGGGAACGCAAATGGAAGCCTTTCTGCACGA
>JBJTSG010000303.1:0-16330 GCA_046076505.1 Erythrobacter sp.
ACCTGGAACAGCGACAGGCGCAGCAGGCGGGGCAAGGGCAGGTCATTGCTCGCCGCATCGGCAAACGGCAGCATCTTGAATACCACCTCGGTCCAGTGCGGGGGCTTGGGACGGGCGGGCTTCGGCCTGCTCATCCGTTCCTCACGAGTTCGAGAGCCTGCGAGGTGTAGAAGCCCGACTTGATCCGCTTGGTGCGCCCGATGCTCCAGCCTTGCAGCTTGGCGAGGCGGCGGCGCACGTCGGCTTCGCTGATCGGCACGATCGCGGGCGAGCGGTCCGAACGCGGGAAGAGCTTGCCGACGTTGTACATCGCCATCAGCAGCGGGGTGCTCGGCGCGAAGGTGAAGATGATCGTGCCGGTGGTGCGGCTCGCCAGCTGGGCGAGGGCGGCGACGAGGTCTTCGGGCCGGTAGTGGATCAGCGAGTCCATCGCCACAATGTGGGCGAAGGTGCCGAGTTGCGGATCGAGCATGTCGCCCGAGCGCCAGTCGATCCGGCCATGACCGAGGAACGAGGGCGCCCGCTCGCGCGCCACCTCGACGAGCCCGGCGGCGACGTCGATGCCGGTCACTTCGGCGCCGCGGCAGGCCGCCTCGACCGAGAAGGAGCCGGTGCCGCAGCCCGCGTCGAGGACGCGGGTGCGGCGCAGGTCGGTCGGCAGCCAGTCGAGGATAGTCGCGCGCATCGCGTCGCGGCCGGCGCGCACCGTCGCGCGGATGCCGCTTACCTTCACGTCGCTGGTGAGGTCGATCCACGCCTGGCGGGCGGTGCTGTCGAAATAGGTGGCAAGCGCCTCGCGGCGGTGTTCGTATTCGCTGGGGGTGCGCGTTGCCATCACTCGAACCCCAGGAAGTCGAAGATGTCGCGATCCTTCATCGGCGTCGCGGCCGAGGGCTCTACGCCGTCCCACAGCATCTGGGCAAGCCGCAGGTATTCGTTTTGGGCCTCGATCACTTCCGGATCGTCGCCCATCTCGAACAAGGTGCACTTCTTGAGGCGCGAGCGGCGGATCGCGTCGACATCCTTGAAGTGGGCGAGGCGCTGCATGCCGATCGCGTCGCAGAAGCGGTCGATCTCGTCGGTCGCGCGGCTGCGGTTGGCGACCACGCCGGCGAGGCGCACGTCGTAGTTCTTTGCCTTGGCGCCGATCGCGGCGACGATGCGGTTCATGGCGAAGATCGAATCGAAATCGTTGGCCGCGACGACGATCGCGCGCTCGGCGTGCTGAAGCGGGGCGGCGAAACCGCCGCACACCACGTCACCCAGCACGTCGAAGATCACGACGTCGGTCTCCTCGAGGAGGTGGTGCTGCTTCAGCAGCTTGACGGTCTGGCCGACGACATAGCCGCCGCAGCCGGTGCCCGCCGGCGGACCGCCCGCCTCGACGCACATCACGCCGTTGTAGCCCTCGAACATGTAGTCCTCGGGGCGCAGTTCCTCGGCGTGGAACTCCACGGTCTCGAGCACGTCGATCACCGTTGGCATCAGCTTCTTGGTGAGCGTGAAGGTGGAATCGTGCTTCGGGTCGCAGCCGATCTGGAGCACGCGGTGGCCGAGCTTCGAGAAGGCCGCCGACAGGTTCGACGAGGTCGTCGACTTGCCGATGCCGCCCTTGCCGTAGACCGCGAAGACCTTGGCGCCGCCGATCTTGTCGCGCGGATCGAGCTGGACCTGGACCGAGCCCTCGCCATCCGGTGGTGAAAAGCTCTTGCTGGGGGAGTGCAAGTTCATCTGAGTGATCCCTCTCTCATTCTGCCGGGAAGACGCCCTCGAGGCGGTCTTCCAACTCGTCATTGGCTTCGCGCAGCGCGGCGAGCGTCGCCTCGTCGGGCTGCCACAGGTTGCGGTCGCACGCCTCGAGCAGGCGCCCCGCGACCCGCGCCGAGCTCTTCGGGTTCAGCTCGGACATGCGGCGGCGCATGTCGGCGTCGAGCACGAAGGTCTCGGAAATCTTCTGGTAGACCCACGGTGCCACCTGTCCGGTGGTCGCCGACCAGCCGAAGGTGCTGGTCACGTGGCCCTCGATCTGGCGCACGCCCTCGTAGCCGTGCTCGAGCAGGCTCTCGAACCACTTGGGGTTGAGGGTGCGGGTGCGCGCCTCGAGGTCGATCTGTTCAGCCAGCGTGCGCACCTTGGTGTTCCCGCGGGTCGCATCGAGGATGTAGACGGGCGTCTCCTTGCCCTTGGCCCGCGCCACCGAGCGGGTGACGCCGCCGAGGCCGTCGACATACTGGTCGACGTCGTTGATGCCGAGCTCGACGCTCTCGAGGTTCTGGTAGGTGAAATCGACCGTGCCGAGCGCACTCTGGAACAGCTCGCGCTGCTGCACCGGCTTGCCCGAGACGCCGTAGACGAAGCCCTTGTTGACCTCGAAGGCGTTGGCGAGCTCGTCCGGATCGGCCCAGACGCCGCCTTCGATCAGCTGGTTGACGTTGGCACCGTAGGCCCCTTCGGCGTTGGAGAAGACGCGCAGCGCCGCGGTCTCGAGGTCGCAGCCGTGCTTCTCCATCTGCGCGAGCGTGTGCTTGCGGATGAAGTTGGCTTCCAGCGGCTCGTCGGCCTGGCTGGCGAGGAGTGCGGCTTCGGCGAGCATCTTGATCTGCATCGGCAGCAGGTCGCGGAAGATGCCCGAGAGGGTCATCACCACGTCGATCCGCGGGCGGCCGAGTTCCTCGAGCGGGATCAGTTCCGCGCCCGCGAGGCGGCCATAGGTGTCGCGGCGGGGGCGGGCGCCCATCAGGGTCATCGCCTGCGCGATCTGGACGCCTTCCGACTTCATGTTGTCGGTGCCCCACAGCACCATCGCGATGCTTTCCGGGAAGGGCTGGCCGCTCTCGACATGGCGGGCGATCAGGCGCTCGGCCTGTTCGCGGCCCAGGCGGCAGGCGAAGGTCGAGGGCAGAAGGAAGGGATCGAAGCCGTGGATGTTGCGCCCGGTTGGGAGCACATCGGGGTTGACGATCACGTCGCCGCCCGGCGCCGGCAGCACGTAGCCGCCGTCGAGCGCGTGGATCAGCGAGCCCATCTCGTCCGACGAGTCGAGCAGCGCTGCGAGCCGCGCGCGGTCCGGGGTCGGGCCGTCGTGGCTGCCCGCCTCCATCATCGCATCGAGCATCTCCTCGCGCTCCGCGCCGCTCGGATTGCGGCCGAAGACGTGGAGGCCGTAGGGGATCAGCGCCTCTTCCATCTCGTAGAGACGGTCGGGCAGTTCGCCGATCTCGGTGTAGGTGATGTCGAGCGCCTCGCACTGGTCGGCGATGAGCTGCTCGAGATCGGCGCGCTCCTCGGCGTGGTCGGCATCGCTGATCGTCTGCCGCCAGCGCTCGACGCTCGCCTTCAGTTCGGACAGGCCCTTGTAGAGCCCTGCCTGGGCGAGCGGCGGGGTGAGGTAGCTGATGAGGGTCGCGCCCGAGCGGCGCTTCGCCAGCATCCCTTCCGAAGGGTTGTTGGCGGCGTAGAGGTAGAAGTTGGGCGTGTCGCCGATCAGGCGGTCCGGCCAGCACTTGCCCGACATGCCCGCCTGCTTGCCCGGCATGAACTCGAGCGCGCCGTGGGTGCCGAAGTGGAGGATGGCATGGGCGCCGAAGTCCTCGCGGATCCAGCGGTAGAAGGCGCTGAACGCGTGGGTCGGGGCGAAGCCGCCCTCGAAGAGCAGCCGCATCGGATCGCCCTCGATGCCTAAGCCGGGCTGGACGCCGACGAAGACGTTGCCGAAGTGCACGCCCTGGATGAGGATGTTGCCCCCGTCCGAAAGCTGCTTGCCGGGCGCGGGGCCCCAGGCCGCCTCGATCTCGGTGAGGTACTTCTCGCGACGCACATGCTCGTCGGCCGGGATCTTGTGGGCGACGTTGGCATCGGTGCCGTAGCGGTCCGAGTTGCCGCCGAGCAGCGCGTCGCGCATCGCCTCGACGCTCTCGGGCACATCCACGGTGTAGCCCTCGGCCTTCAGACGCTTCAACGTCTCGTAGAGGCTCTCGTGCACCGCCATGAAGGCCGCGGTGCCCGTCGCGCCGGCGTTGGGCGGGAAGTTGAAGACAACGACGGCGAGCTTGCGCGCCGCGCGCTCGGAGCGCTTCAGGCGGATCAGCAGCACGGTCTTGGCGGCGAGGGCCTCGGCGCGCTCGGCGCAGACCTGCATCGGGCGGGCTTTCTCGGCCGCCGGACGCACGCAGCGGCGCTCGCACCCGTTGCAGCACTCGCCCGCACCCGCACGGCCGCCGAAGACGTGCGGCACGGTCGACCCGTCGAGTTCGGGCAAGGCGACCATCATCGTCGCTTCGAGCGGCAGCAGGCCCTGCGGCCGGAGCGCCCAGTCCTCGATGGTCTGGAACTCGATCGCGTGGGCGGCGATGTAGGGCAGGTCGAGCTTCGCCAGCACCTCGCGCGCGGCCTGGGCGTCGGAATAGGCGGGGCCGCCGACCAGCGAGAAGCCGGTGAGGTTGACCACCGCATCGACCGTCGGGCGGCCGTCGGGGCCGATGAAGAACTCTTCGATCGCCGGCCGCGCGTCGAGCCCTGCGGCGAAGACCGGCACGACCTTGAGGCCGGCTGCCTCGAAGGCCGCGATGGCGCCGTCGTAGTGGGCGGCGTCGCGGCCGAGCAGGTAGGAGCGCAGCAGGACCAGGCCCACCGTGCCTTCGCGACCTTCCGTGCGCGGCAACAGGCGTAGGCTTTCCGAGATGCGCTGCTGGCTGCCGGGGTAGTATACGCCGGTCTCGGGATACTCGATCGGCGCTTCGGCCTTGGTGATCCCGCGGCGGTACATGCGCTCGCCCGCGGCATAGCGGTCGATCAGGTTGCGGACCATCGCGACGACGTTCTCGTCCGAGCCCGCGAGCCAGTATTGCAGGGTGAGGAAATAGGCCCGCACGTCCTGCGCGGTGCCGGGGATGAACTTGAGGATCTTGGGCAGGCGGCGCAGGGTCTTCATCTGCCCCGCTGCCGAATTGCTCGCGCCTGGCTTGGAGGATCCGCGCAGCTTCTTGAGCAGCGCGAGCGGGCCCTTGGCGGGCGCATCCATGCGGTAGGCGCCCATCTTGGTGAGGCGCACGATCTCGCCCGCGCTCATCGCGCAGACCATCGCGTCGCAGGCCTCGCGCCGCGCCTCGAGCAGCGGCAGGACGATGCGGATGTGGTCGTCGAGGAACAGCATCGTCGCGATGACGATGTCGGCCTCGGCGATCGCGGTCTTGAGGCTCTCGAGGTGCCCCGCGTCGCTCGCCCATTCGGCGGCAGCATGCAGCGTGAGGTGGATGCCTTCCTTGCCGAGGGCTTCCTCGGCGCGCATCACCGCGCCCTTCAAGTGGTTGTCGAGCGTGACGATCGCGACCCGGACGGGGGCGCGGGGATCCACGCTGGCGGCGGAGGGAACAGAGGGGACACTACCGTGCATAGTGCGCCTTCGCATCATAGAGGGTTTCGAGGCAGATTTCGCGGCGGCCTTCGGCGGCGGCGAAGGCCTCGGTGTTGCGCTTGGCCTTGCCGCGCACGAAGAACGGGATCTTCTTGAGCTCCTTCTCGGCCTCGGCCGTCCACACGAAGGCGCTGTCGGCTGCGGCAGGGGCGGGAGCGGCTGCGGCGACGGCAGCGACGGGCGCTGCGGCGGCAATGGCCATTTCCGGCTCGCGCACCGGTTCGGGTGGCGCGGTCGGCGGCGGGGCGGCAGCCTGAGCCAGCGCGGCCGCGGCGCGGCGCGGGCTGTGCGCGGCGTGGTGCGAGGCGCCCGCTTCGTCCGAGAACTCGAAGTCCTCGCGGAACATGGTGAGCAGGTGCTCCTCTAGGCCCATGACCAGCGGGTGGACCCAGGTGTCGAAGATCACGTTCGCGCCTTCGAAGCCCATCTGGGGCGAGTGGCGCGCCGGGAAGTCCTGGACGTGCACCGGCGCCGAGATCACCGCGCAGGGCAGCCCGAGGCGCTTGGCGATGTGGCGTTCCATCTGGGTGCCGAGCACCAGCTCCGGCACCGCCTCCGCGATCGCTTCCTCGACCGCGAGGTGATCGTCGGTGATCAGCGGCTCGACCCCGCAGCGCGCGGCCTCGGCCCGGATCTCGCGGGCGAACTCGCGGTTGTAGCAGCCGAGGCCGCAGACCTCGAAGCCCAGCTCCTCGCGAGCGATGCGGGCGGCGGCGACAGCGTGGGTCGCATCGCCGAAGATGAAGACGCGCTTGCCGGTCAGGTAGGTGGAGTCCACCGATCGCGACCACCAGGGCATCCGGGAAGAGGTGTCGCCGAGGGCAGGCGTGGGATCTGCACCTGCCAGCTCGGCGACTTCGGCGATGAAAGAGCGGGTAGCTCCCACGCCGATCGGGACGGTCCGCACGGTCTTTTGCGCGAAGGTGCGCTCCAGCCAGCGTGCGGCCTCATCTGCGATTTCAGGATAGAGAACGATGTTGAAGTCGGCAGCGCCGATGCGGGCGATGTCCTCAGGGGTAGCGCCCAGCGGGGCGACGAGGTTCACTTCGACGCCCAGCTGATCGAGGATCTTGTGGATCTCGACGAGATCGTCGCGGTGGCGGAAGCCGAGTGCGGTCGGCCCCAACAGGTTGGCGCGGGGCTTGCGGCCCTCGCGCGGCTCGCGCTTCAGGTCCTTGTCGGCGAGCGCGCGGACGATCTGGTAGAAGGTCTCGGCCGCGCCCCAGTTTTCCTTGCGCTGGTAGCTCGGCAGTTCGAGAGCGATCGCCGGGCAGGGCAGGCCCATCGATTCCGACAGGCCGCCCGGATCGTCCTGGATTAGCTCGGCGGTGCACGAGGCGCCGACGATGATCGCCTGCGGGTTGAAGCGTTCCACGGCTTCGCGCGCGGCGTCCTGGAAAATCTGCGCGGTGTCCTTGCCGAGGTCGCGGGCTTCGAAGGTGGTGTAGGTCACCGGCGGCCGCTTGCCGCGCCGCTCGATCATGGTGAACAGAAGGTCGGCGTAGGTGTCGCCTTGCGGTGCGTGGAGGACGTAGTGCAGCTTCTCCATCGCTGTCGCGACCCTCATGGCTCCCACATGGGGCGGCCCTTCGTAGGTCCAGACGGCAAGCTGCATGTTCTTACACCTCCAGCAAGTCCCGGCGCCGCAGGGGCCGGGCAAAGAGTTCGGCAAGATCCGCGGCCTGGTCGAAGCCGTGGATCGGCGAGAAGACGAGTTCGATGGCCCACTTCGTGGTGAGCCCCTCCATCTCGAGCGGGTTGGCGAGGCCGAGGCCGCAGACGGTGATGTCGGGCTTGTCGGCGCGCACGCGGTCGAGCTGGCGCTCGACGTGCTGGCCTTCGCTGAGGCGCACCTGCGGTCCGATCCGGTCGAGCTCGCGGGCGAGGTGCGCGCGGTGCAGGTAGGGCGTGCCCACCTCGATCAGCTCCATGCCCAATTCGTCCTGGAGGAAGCGCGCGAGCGGCACCTCGAGCTGCGAGTCGGGCAGGAAGCTGATGCGCTTGCCCTCGAGCTGCGGGCGCAGGTTGGCGAGCGCCTTCTCTGCGCGGGCGCGGCCCGGCGCGATCACCTGCTCGACATGCGCCGGGTCGATGCCGAATTCGCGGGCGGCCGCCGCGAGCCAGTTGCTCGTGCCTTGCGCGCCGAACGGGAACATCGCCTCGATCCGCTTCGCACCCCGTGCCTCGAGCGCCATTGCGGTCTCACCGAGGAACGGCTGGGCGAGGATGTAGCGGGTGTTCGGGCCGAGCGAGGGAAGGTTGCGGCCATCGCGCGCCGGCAGCACGCCGACCCTCTCGATGCCGAGCTGGCCGAACAGGCGCAGGAACTGGTCCTCGACGATGTCCGGCAGGCAGCCGACGATCAAGAGCTCCTTGGGCGCATCGGCGGGCAGGGCCGGCATGACCGGCACGAGCGCGGCTAGGCACGCGTCCTCGCCCTGCGTGAAGGTCGTCTCGATGCCGCTGCCCGAATAGTTGAGGATGCGCACCCGCGGCATGTGGATCGCGCCCAAACGCTGCGCGGCCTTGGCGAGGTCGAGCTTGATCACTTCCGAGGGGCACGACCCCACCAGGAACAGCGTCTTGATGTCGGGCCGGCGCTCCAGCAGGCGGTTGACCACCCGGTCGAGCTCGTCCTGCGCATCGACCATGCCGGCGAGGTCGCGCTCTTCCATGATCGCGGTGGCGAAGCGCGGCTCGGCGAAAATCATCACGCCCGCCGCGCTCTGGAGGAGGTGCGCGCAGGTGCGCGAGCCGACCACGAGGAAGAAGGCGTCCTGCATCTTGCGGTGCAGCCAGATGATCCCGGTGAGGCCGCAGAATACCTCGCGCTGGCCGCGCTCGCGCAGGACCGGGCGCTGGGTTTCGGCGGCGGGGCGTTCGTCGCGGGCGAGCTCGCTCGCGCAGCCTTCGAGCGTGGCGAGCGGGCTCATGCGGCCACCGCCTCGGGCGCCTTCGCCCCCTCGAGCCGCGCCATGCGAAGTTTCCACAGGAATTGTGCGGCGTTGATGACGTAGGAGCTGTAGGCCGCGAGCGCGACCAGCATGCGCTGCTCGAGCGTGCCGTACTCGCCGAACAGCATGACGAGATAGAGCGTGTGCAGCGCGAGGACGAGCATCGAGACGACATCCTCCCAGAAGAAGGACTCGGCGAAGAGCCACTTCCCGAAGACGACCTTTTCCCAGATCGAGCCGGTGATCATGATGGTGTAGAGCACCAGCGTCTTGATCACGATCGACACGTCCGCGGCGAAGGCGCCCTCGCCGGTGGTGAGCGTGCGGACCACGAGCCCCAGGCTCACCAGAAAGACGAGAAATTGCAGCGGAGCGAGCACGCCCTGGACGATCGTCCAGACCGATTCGTCGCGACGGCGACGCTCCTCCGCGGTGTAAAGCGCCCGGCCTCTGCCCCTCTCATGGCTTGCCCCGTGCACCTTGGTGCCGGGCTCGACCGGGGATGCCTGATCCATCCGAGTCATATCTGCGTTAGCCTCTTTTTTCGGAATCGGATGATTACGCCTCCCGACATGGGTGTCAACTGAATTGGACGTTCAGTCTTGTTGACGATCTGACTATCATGGGTAAGGTCGTTTGCGCCCTTGGGGAAAAGGGCGTAGGTTGGATTCGCTGGCTCTCGGAGATCAGGAGGAGGTTGACGGGGCTGGCCAATACCTTGTGCGGAAGGGTGTCCGCACGACCTTGGGGAGAAGGTCCGACACACATGGGAGAACCGAAGACTTCAGGAATGTTCGGAGCAGGATCGGCGGTCCTCAGAGGAGTGATCGCCGCGCCGCTCGAACGGGTCAGGCGCCGCGCCGCAGGGGGCGATGCCGACAAGTCCGACACCGTCAATTCGATCATCGAAAGCCAGATCATCCCGCGCCTGCTGATGGCGCACACCGGCACCGACAAATCCTCCATCCGCCCCGGCAGGTCGCGTGCGATCACCCCGGAAGAGGCGGCACGCTTTGCCGAACTGCCGCTCCGTCTCGAGGCGGCGAGCCTCCTCGAGGAGGTCGACGGCTTCATCGCCAAGGGCGCCAGCGTCGAGACCATCTGCCTCGATCTCCTCGCCCCCGCCGCCCGGATGCTGGGCGAGATGTGGGACCGCGACGAATGCGACTTCCTCGACGTCACCATGGGCCTCTGGCGCCTTCAGGAAGTGATGCGCGAGGTCGCCGCCCGCAGTCCGGCCGAACTGGGCGGGATCGAGGTACCCCGCACCGCGCTCTTCTCGCCGATGCCGGGGGACAATCACAACTTCGGCGTGCTGATGATCGAGGAGGTCTTCACCCGCGGCGGCTGGCGCGCCGAGGCGCTGATCAAGCCGGAAAGGCGCGAACTGCTCGACCGGCTCGCCCACCAGCCTTTCGATCTCGTGGGATTGACCCTTGCGAGGGACTGCCCTAGCGCCGCGCTCGCAAACCTCGTCAAGGCGGTGCGGAACATCTCCGCCAACCCCCATATTGTCGTGCTCGTCGGCGGTCGTATGATCAACGAAAATCCGGATGTCGCGAAAGAAGTCGGCGCCGATGGCACCGGCGCCGACGCGCTCGCTGCGCTGGAAGTCGCGAATAGCCTGGTGAAGACTGCCGCAGCCCGTGCCCTGAACCTCTCCTAGGAGGTTCAAGAGGCACGCCATGCTCACTCGCAAGCATTCCATCGAGGGCAAGCAGCCGCTGGGGAGGACCGGCGCGCTGTTCGACAGCCTCGACGCGGATGCGGCGATGAAGCTGGCGATGATGGCGGGCGACGTCACGCTGGTGCTCGACGACACCGGCACGATCCTCGATGCGGCCTATGATCCGCGCGAATTCCCGAGCTTTTCGGGTCTGGTGGGCAACAACTGGATCGACACGGTCTCGGACGAATCCCGCCCGAAAGTCATGGAGATGCTAGCCGCCGCCCGGCGCGGCGAGGTGCAGCACTGGCGGCAGGTCAACCACTCCTCGCGCGAGGGCGACGTGCCGATCCGCTACGCCGTCCTCAGCGTCGACGGCGGGCGGCACCGCATCGCCTTTGGCCGCGACCTGCGCGAGGCGGGCAAGCTCCAGCAGCGCCTGCTCCAGGTGCAGCAGTCGCTCGAGCGCGATTATCTGAGAATGCGCCAGCTCGAGGCGCGCTACCGCATGCTTTTCGAGCGCTCCACCGAGCCGGTGCTGATCGTCGAGGCCGGAACGCTCCGGATCCGCGAGGCGAACCCCGCCGCGCACGCCCTCGTCGGCGCCCGCGCGGCGAGCCTGCCCGGCAAGAAGCTCTTGAATTTCATTGACCGCAATTCGCATGACGCGGTCCAGGGGCTGGTCGGCGCGGCGCTCGTCTCGGACACCGTCAGCCCGGCGCGCATCCGCATCGCCCGCGGCTCGCGAGAAGTCATGGCGGTAGTGAGCGGCTTCACTCAGGACCGCGGCCAGTTCCTGCTGGTCCGCCTGGTCCCCGCAACCGACCGTCCGGCGGCGGAGTTCTCGCCCGTCCTCACCCTCGTCGACCAGATGCCCGACGCCTTCGTGGTCGCCGACGGCAATCTCGAGATCGTTACCGCCAACGCCGCTTTTGTCGAGCTTCTTCAAGCGGCTAGCGTCGACCAGCTGCGCGGTCTGCACCTCTCTGAATCGCTCGGCCGCCCGGGTATCGACCTCGAGCTGATCGAGGGCCAGATCGACCAGCACGGCGCGGCCCGCAACGTCGCCACGGTGCTGCGCGTAGGCGGCGACATCGAGGGCGAGCCGGTCGAGCTGTCCGCCGTGCGCACCACCGGGGACGATGGCTACTACGCCTTCGTGATCCGCCCGATCGGCCGGCGCCTGCGTGACCTGCCGCCGGGCAGCCAGGACCTGCCGCGCTCGGTCGAACAGCTCACCGATCTCGTCGGCCGCATGTCCTTGCGCGACATCGTGCGCGAGAGCACCGACCTCATCGAGCGGCTGTGCATCGAGGCGGCGCTGTCCTACACCTCGGACAACCGCGCCTCGGCCGCGGAAATCCTCGGCCTTTCGCGCCAGAGCCTCTATTCCAAGCTGCACCGCTACGGCCTCGGCAACCTCGCCGGAGACGCCGAATAGGGCGCCCTTGTAAGGCTTTCCGGCGGCGTTTTGGCTGGCACGGGCTAGCCGGGGGCTGGCAGCGGTCTTGAGGGGGTGTCGCAGGGGTCTGGCCGCCGCTTGCAGGGTGCATTGCAGGCTCTTCACGCAGGTTACGAATCGGCGCGCACGAAATCCAACACGTCGCCAGGGCTGACAGAACCCTGCCGAACACGGTTCACGCGCACGCAACCTACCTGAACGACGTTTTCGGTATCCTCCGGGGACAGAGTGTCCAAAAAAGTTGACGCTCACCCCTGTCATGGTAGCGTCGGCCCATGGAGCAGTCGGTACCCTCGAATCGCACCGCCCCCACCCCGGCCCCCGCAACCAAGGCGGGCCTGCGTCCGGGCGACGTGCTCGAACTCTTGAAGCCCATCACCTGGTTCCCGCCGATGTGGGCCTTCATGTGCGGCGCGGTCTCGTCCGGCGCCGGGCTGGAAGGCCGCTGGTGGTTCGTCGCCGGCGGCGTGATGCTCGCAGGACCACTGGTCTGCGGCACCTCGCAGGCCGTGAACGACTGGTTCGACCGCCATGTCGACGCGATCAACGAGCCCGACCGGCCGATCCCCTCGGGGCGCATCCCGGGACGCTGGGGGCTCTACATCGCCTGCATCATGACGATCATCTCGGCGAGTGTCGGGTGGGCACTCGGCCCGCTGGTCTTCGCCGCGGCGCTCGTCGGCCTCGCCTTCGCCTGGGCCTATTCGGCCCCGCCGTTCCGCTTCAAGGCGAACGGCCTCGTCGGCCCGCTGGTCTGCGGCCTCACCTACGAGGGCCTGAGCTGGTTCACCGGCGCGACCGTGCTCGCCGGCACCGCGCCGACGGTCGAGAACGGCATCATCCTCTTCATGTATTCCCTGGGTGCCCACGGGATCATGGTCCTCAACGACTTCAAGGCCGAGGAGGGCGACCGGCAGGCCGGGCTCACCTCGCTGCCCGTGACGATGGGCGTGACCGAGGCGGCGCGCTTCGCCTGCACGACGATGGCCTCGGCGCAGATCGTCGTCATCATGCTGCTCGCGATCTGGGGCTACGGCATCTCGGCGCTGGTGGTGACCGGCGTGCTCGCCGGGCAGATCGCCGCCATGCCCAAGCTCATCAGCGACCCTGCCAAATACGCGCCGTGGTACAATGGCGTCGGCGTCACGCTCTACGTGCTGGGGATGCTCGCCTCGGCGCTCGGCCTCGGGGGCTACATCTGATGCGCACCTCGGGTCGCGGAGCGTCGGGAACGGGGTTCGGCTGGCTCGGGATCGCCCGCATCGGGATCGTCCAGGCAGCGATCGGCGCGCTGGTGATGCTGGCGACGACCGTCCTCAACCGTATCATGGTGGTCGAGCTGTCGCTCGCTGCGGCGATCCCCGCGGGGCTGGTCGCTTGGCATTACGGCGTCCAGCTCGCCCGGCCCCTGTGGGGTCACGGCTCGGACAAGGGGCGTGCGCGCACCCCGTGGATCATCGGCGGCCTTGCCGTGCTGGCAGCGGGCGGATTGCTCGCGACCCAGGCGACGCTGCTGATGGGATCGAGCTTCGGCCTCGGCCTCGCGCTCGCGGTCGTCGCTTATGCGCTGATCGGCGTCGGCGTCGGGGCGGGGGGCACCTCGGCCCTCGCGCTGCTCGCGAGTGGCGTCGCGCCCGAACGCCGCGCAGCGGCTGCGGCCCTGACCTGGATCATGATGGTCGGCGGCATCGTCGCCTCGGCGATCATCGTCGGCAGCCTGCTCAAGCCCTATTCCCCTGCGCGGCTGATGGAGGTTGCGAGCGGGCTGGCGGCGGTGATGGTGGCGCTGGTGGTGCTGGCGACCTTCCGCCTCGAGCGCCAGGCGGGTGTGTTCCGCGATGAGGCGGCGGGCGATGCGCCCGCGCCCGATTTCAAGGCCGCGATCCGCGAAATCTGGGCCGAGGATTCCGCAAGGCGCTTCACCGTATTCATCTTCGTCTCGATGATCGCCTTTTCGATGCAGGACCTGATCCTCGAGCCCTTCGCCGGGCTTGTCTTCGGGATGGAGCCGGGCGAGAGCACCAAGACCGTCGGCCAGTTCCACCAGGGTGGCATCCTCATCGGCATGATCGTGGCCGGCATCGGCGGCAGCGCCTTTTCCGGCAAGCGCGCCGACGGGCTGCGCCCCTGGGTGGTCGGCGGGTGCCTTGCCTCCGGGCTCGGGCTCGGCGGGCTCGGGCTCGCCGCGGTGAGCGGGCCGCCGTGGCCCTTGGAGGCGAACCTCATGCTGCTTGGCCTCGGCAACGGCGTTTTCGCGGTCTCGGCGATCGGGGCGATGATGGGCTTGGCTGGCGCGGGCGAGACGACCCGCGAGGGCGTGCGCATGGGCGTGTGGGGCGCGAGCCAGGCGATCGCCTTCGGGTTAGGCGGCCTCCTCGGCGCGGTCGGGCTCGACATCGCGCGCGCCGTGCTGGGTCAAGGCAATGACGGGGCGGCATTCCAACTGGTGTTCGCCATCGAGGCAGGGGCCTTCCTGCTGTCGGCGCTGCTCGCGGTCAAGGCGACCGGCGGCGCGGCGATGCGGGCGAGCCTTGCAAAGGGGAAGAGGGAGCAGTTCGCATGAACGAGACGATTTAGGATGCCGTGGTGATCGGCGGCGGGCCCTCCGGGGCGACTGCGGCGACCGACCTCGCGCTGGCCGGCCATTCGGTGCTGCTGATGGAGCGCGGCGGGCGCATCAAGCCCTGCGGAGGCGCGGTGCCGCCGCGGCTGCTCGCCGATTTCGACATTCCCCAGAGCCTGCTCGTTGCCAAGGCGCGTTCGGCGCGCATGATCGCCCCCTCGGGCCGCGCGGTCGACATGCCCGTCGGCGAGATCGGCTATGTCGGCATGGTCGACCGGGACGAGTTCGACGAGTGGCTGCGCGAGCGCGCGAAGAACTCGGGCGCGGAGCGGATCACCGCGACCTTCGAGAAGATCGAGCGCGACGACCAGCCGCACCCGATCGTCACCTTCCGCCGCACCCGTTGCGGCCCGATCGAGCGGGTGCGTGCCCGCGTCGTGATCGGTGCCGACGGCGCGCGGTCGGCCGTCGCCAAGCAGTGCCTGCCCGGTGCCGAGCGCGTGCCTTGCGTCTTCGCCTATCACGAGATCATCAAGTCGCCGCGGGGGAACACCGACCAGTTTGACGCCTCGCGCTGCGACGTCTTCTACCAGGGCCGTCTGTCGCCCGATTTCTACGCCTGGGTCTTCCCCCATGGCGAGACCGCGAGCATCGGGGTGGGGAGCGCCAACAAGGGCTTCTCCCTGCGCGGCGCGATCGCCACGATGCGCGACGATCTCGGCCTCGACCGCTGCGAGACGGTCCGCCGCGAGGGCGCCCCGATCCCCTTGAAGCCGCTGAAACGCTGGGACAACGGCGCGGACGTGATTGTCGCCGGGGATGCCGCGGGCATCGTCGCGCCGGCATCGGGTGAGGGCATCTACTACGCGATGGCCGGCGGGCGGATGGTCGGCGAGGCCGCCGCCGCCTTCCTCAAGACCGGCGAGGCCAAGCACCTGCGCACCGCGCGCAAGCGGTTCATGAAGGAGCACGGCAAGGTGTTCTGGATCCTCGGGATCATGCAGTACTTCTGGTACTCCTCGGACAAGCGCCGCGAGCGCTTCGTCACGATCTGCGACGACAAGGACGTGCAGGAGCTCACCTGGCAGGCCTACATGCACAAGAAGCTGGTGCGCGCAAAGCCGCTCGCCCACGTCAGAATCTTCTTGAAGGACACCGCGCACCTCCTCGGCCTGAGGCCGGCGACGCGCTAAGCGGCGGCAGGAGGAGCAAAGCCGTTGCAGGTGGGCCGTGTGAACCTTAGAATCCCGGCCATGAAGCCGACGCTGATCATCCCGGCGGCTGTAGCGACGGTCGCCGCCCTGTGTGTGGCGGCCCTGGGCGCGACCGTGACGGACCTCGGCCCCTGGTACCAGGCGCTCGCCAAGCCTGACTGGAATCCGCCCGACGTGGTCTTCCCGATGGGCTGGACGGCGATCTATGCGCTGATCACGGTTTCGGGGATAACCGCCTGGCGCGCCGCGCCGACCAGCATGGCGGCAGAATCCGTGATCGGCCTGTTCGCCTTGAACGGCTTCCTCAACATCACCTGGTCGATCCTGTTCTTCCGCTTCCAGCGCCCCGACTGGGCGTTTGTCGAGGTGGTGGTGCTGTGGCTCTCGATCCTCGCGATGATCCTCTATTGCGGCCGCTTCTCGCGCGGCGCGGCGTTGCTGCTGGTGCCCTATCTCGGCTGGGTGAGCTTTGCTGGCGCATTGAACTGGGCGGTGGTCCAGCTCAACGCGCCCTTCGGCTGACGCCGGACAGGGCGGGGGGCTGACGCGATGATCGAGACCTTCTTCGCCAGCGGCCATGCGGCCGATGTCATCCTTGGCGTGCTGCTGGTGGAAGCCGCTTGGCTGCGCCTAGGCGCTGGGTGGGGCTGGGGCAGGGTGGTCGGCCTCATCGGTCCGGCGGCGCTGATCGTGCTGGGATTGCGCGCCGCGCTGACAGGGGCGGATTGGTGGTGGATCGCGCTGCCGCTCGCCGCCTCGCTGCCGCTCCACCTGATGGACCTGCGCACCCGTCTCGATCGCTGAGCATCAGCGGCCCAGACCACCGCCGGCATGCCGCGTCCAAAGAAAGACCCGGCCAGGCTTTCCGCCCGGCCGGGTCTTTCATGTCCGGTGGAAGCCGGACCCTCGCAGGCCCGGCATCGTTTAGTGAGTCAACCGCCTTGCGAAGCCTGTGCGGCGCCGCTCGGATCATAGTTGATCGTGTCGGGCGCGTAGTGGTGCTCCTGGGCCCACAGGTACCAGTTGTCGACCACCGTGCCGGTCAGCAGGATGCCGAT
>JBJTSG010000304.1:0-4099 GCA_046076505.1 Erythrobacter sp.
GCTGGGCCGCGACCGAAGCGGTGCTGCAGGACCACAACATCCTCGTCCTTTCCGACCGCGGGCAGAGTGAGGACCGCGTGCCGATGCCCGCGCTGCTCGCGACGGCGGCGGTGCATCACCACCTTGTCCGGCAGGGGCTGAGGATGCAGACCGGCCTGGTCGTCGAGACCGGCGAGGCGCGCGAGGTGCACCACTTCTGCGTGCTGGCGGGCTACGGGGCGGAGGCGATCAATCCCTATCTCGCTTTCGAGACGCTGGAGGCCCTTCGTGCCAAGCGGCACCCGGAGATCCCAGCCTACAAGGTGCAGCAGAACTTCATCAAGGCCATCGGCAAGGGCATTCGCAAGGTGATGTCCAAGATGGGCATCTCAACCTACCAGTCTTATTGCGGCGCGCAGATTTTCGACGCGGTGGGGCTGTCGAGCGCCTTCGTCGAGAAGTACTTCACCGGCACTGCCACCACCATCGAAGGCATCGGCCTTGCCGAAGTCGCCGAGGAAGCGCTGCGCCGTCACGCGCAGGCCTATGGCGACAACCCGCTCTACGACGGGATGCTCGATGTCGGCGGCATCTACCAGTACCGCCTTCGCGGCGAGGAGCACGCCTGGACGCCGCAGAACGTCGCGCAGCTTCAGCACGCGGTGCGCGGCAACGACCCGAAGAACTACGAGGAATTCGCCAAGTCGATCAACGAGCAGTCCGAACGGCTGCTGACGATCCGGGGCCTGCTCGAGTTCAAGAAGGCCGCCAAGCCGATCCCGCTCGACGAGGTGGAACCGGCGGCCGAGATCGTGAAGCGGTTCAGCACCGGCGCGATGAGCCTCGGCTCTATCAGCCACGAGGCGCACTCGACCATGGCGATTGCGATGAACCGCATCGGCGGACGCTCGAACACGGGCGAGGGCGGGGAGGAGCCGTTCCGCTTCAAGCCGCTGGCCAATGGCGATTCGATGCGCAGCCGCATCAAGCAGGTCGCGAGCGGAAGGTTCGGCGTCACCACCGAATATCTCGTCAATTCGGACGACATCCAGATCAAGATGGCGCAGGGCGCAAAGCCCGGCGAGGGCGGGCAGCTGCCCGGGCACAAGGTCGACAAGCGCATCGGCGCGGTGCGGCATTCGACCCCGGGCGTGGGCCTGATCTCGCCTCCGCCGCATCACGACATCTATTCGATCGAGGACCTCGCGCAGCTGATCCACGACTTGAAGAACGTGAACCCCGTCGCGCGCATCTCGGTCAAGCTGGTGTCCGAAGTCGGCGTCGGCACGGTCGCGGCGGGCGTTTCCAAGGCGCGCGCGGACCATGTGACCATTGCGGGCTATGACGGCGGCACGGGCGCTTCGCCGCTGACCTCGCTGACCCATGCCGGATCCCCTTGGGAAATCGGCCTGGCCGAAACCCAGCAGACCCTGCTGCTTAACGATCTGCGCGAGCGGATCGCGGTGCAGGTCGATGGGGGCCTGCGCACCGGGCGCGATGTCGCCATCGGCGCGCTGCTCGGCGCGGACGAGTTCGGCTTTGCCACCGCCCCGCTGATCGCGGCCGGGTGCATCATGATGCGCAAGTGCCACCTCAACACCTGCCCTGTCGGCGTCGCCACGCAGGATCCGGTGCTGCGCGCGCGCTTCACCGGCCAGCCCGAACACGTGGTCAACTACATGTTCTTCGTCGCCGAAGAGCTGCGCCAGATCATGGCCGAGATGGGCTTCCGCACCGTGGCCGAAATGGTCGGCCGGGTCGACCGGCTCGACACTCGCCGGATGGAGCGCCACTGGAAGGCGCGTGGGATCGATCTGTCGCGCATCCTCCATCAGGTGCCGCTCAAGGACGGGGCCTCGCTGCGCCAGACGGCCACGCAGGACCACGGTCTCGACGGTGCGCTCGACAATCGGCTGATCGCCGATTGCCGCGCGGCTATCGACACGAAGCAGCCGGTGCAGCTCGAATACGCCGTGCGGAACGTGAACCGCACCGTGGGCGCAATGCTCTCGGGCGAAGTCGCCAAGGTGCACGGGCATGAAGGCCTGCCGACCGACACGATTCGCATCAACCTGACGGGCGTGGCAGGCCAGAGCTTCGGCGCGTGGCTCGCTCACGGGGTGACGCTCGATCTGGTCGGCGATGCCAACGACTATGTCGGCAAGGGGCTCTCGGGCGGGCGCATCATCGTTCGCCAGCCTGTGCAAGCCCCGCGCGCGTCGAACGAGAACATCATCGTCGGCAACACCGTGCTCTACGGCGCGATCGCGGGCGAAGCCTATTTCAACGGCGTCGCGGGTGAGCGTTTCGCGGTGCGCAACTCGGGCGCCATCGCGGTGGTCGAAGGCACCGGGGACCACGGCTGCGAATACATGACCGGCGGCGTGGTGGTGGTGCTTGGGCGTACCGGGCGCAACTTCGCGGCGGGGATGAGCGGCGGGGTCGCCTATGTCTACGACCCTGAGGGGCGCTTCCACGACCTGGTCAACCCGGCGCAGGTCGATCTGCTGCCGATTGCGGCGGGGCCGGATGCGGAGGAAGGGACGGGTCGCCCGGCCCAGCGCCCGCGCTCGGTCCACGATTTCGGCAAGGGCGACATGCTGCGCCACGATGCCGAGCGCCTGCGTATCCTTGTCGAGCGGCACCAGCTCCACACCGGATCGAAGCTGGCGGGCGCGCTGCTCGCCGATTGGGACGCGGCGCTAGGCAAGTTCGTCAAGGTGATGCCGCGCGACTACGCGGCGGCCTTGCGCAAGCTCGAAGCGGAACGCCACGAGGCCGAAAGCGTCGCGGCGGAGTAAGTTGTTCCCACCCCCAACCCCTCCCGCAAGCGGGAGGGGAGCGAGACTTGGTGGCGCAGCCGCCTAGTCGCAGCGGGGTGGGCCTACGGAACATGAGAAGGTAACGGATTGTGGGCAAGGAAACCGGATTTCTCGAGCTGGACCGCCGCGAGCGGGACTATCTCGACCCCAGGGAGCGGGTGAAGAACTATCGCGAGTTCGTCGTCCAGCCGGACGATGCGACGCTCACGGCGCAGGCCTCGCGCTGCATGAACTGCGGCATTCCTTACTGTCACAACGGCTGTCCGGTGAACAACATGATCCCGGACTGGAACCACCTCGTCTACGAGGCGGACTGGAAGCGGGCGCTGGACAACCTCCACTCGACCAACAACTTCCCCGAGTTCACCGGCCGCATCTGCCCCGCCCCCTGCGAGGCGGCGTGCACGCTGAACATCATCGACCAGCCGGTGACCATCAAGTCGATCGAATGCGCGATCGTCGATCGGGGGTGGAAGGAAGGCTGGATCAAGCCGCAGGTCCCGGCGAGGAAGACCGGCAAGTCGGTTGCGATCGTCGGCTCGGGCCCCGCGGGCCTCGCCGCTGCGCAGCAGCTCGCGCGCGCGGGCCACTCGGTTACCGGGGTCGAGGAGTCGGACCGGGTGGGCGGGTTGCTGCGCTACGGTATCCCCGACTTCAAGATGGAAAAGCACCTCATCAACCGCCGCTGCGTCCAGATGGAGGCCGAAGGGGTGACGTTCAAAACCTCGAAGGAAGTGGGCGTCGACATCTCGTTCAAGTCCTTGCAGGAGAACTTCGACGCCGTGGTGCTGGCGGGCGGGGCTGAAGACGCGCGCCAGCTCGCGATCCCGGGCGCGGAGATGCCCGGCGTGCGGCTCGCGATGGAGTTCCTCACCCAGCAGAACAAGCGCGTCGCAGGCGATGACGAACTGCGCGCCGCCCCGCGCGGCAGCCTCACCGCCACCGGCAAGCACGTCGTCGTCCTCGGCGGCGGCGACACGGGCTCGGACTGCGTGGGCACCTCGAACCGGCAGGGGGCATTGAGCGTCACCCAGCTCGAGATCATGCCCAAGCCCCCCGATAAGGAGGACAAGGCGCTGACCTGGCCCGACTGGCCGATGAAGCTGCGCACCTCGTCCTCGCACCAGGAAGGCGTCGAGCGCGACTGGGCAGTGCTGGCCAAGCGCGTGCTCGGGGATGGCGAGACGGTCACCGGGCTCGAATGCGTGCGGGTCGAGTGGAAGGACCGCCAGATGCAGGAAATCGCGGGAAGCGAGTTCACGCTGCCGGCCGATCTGATCCTGCTGGCGATGGGCTTC
>JBJTSG010000305.1:0-9927 GCA_046076505.1 Erythrobacter sp.
CGCGCGGCGATGCGGATGCCGACCATGCGCTTGCCGATGGTCGCGCCGCGCGGGCCCAGCTCCTGCACGAGGAAATAGCCGTACCAGCTGAAGAACACGAACAGCGTCAGCAGGATGCCGAGGAACTCCGTCGCGCCGCTCGAGAGCCGGTTGGGATCGAGCACCGTGCCGTCGAGGAGCCCGCCAAGCATCCACAGCAGCGTCAGCGCCACGGCGAGGATCGTGGTGAGGATGATCATCACGTCGATGACCAGCGCCCCCGCGCGCGCGCCGCGCGGGGCGAGGGTGACGGGGAGCTCCAGCCCCTCGGGCGTGACCAGCGTGCGCTGGCGCCGATCGTCGGGGCCGATGCCGGCGCGGGAGGCCTTGCGCGCGCTCATCCGGCCTCCGGCGCGGTCGTCTCGCCCGGGGGCGGTGCGGGGCGGTAGAGGACGAAGTAGGCGAGCCAGAAGGTCAGCATCGCGGCGCCGATCACGAAGCGCCCGGCGGTGTCCTCGACAAGCTGGCGGGGGAAGGCTTCGAGCAGCGCGGCGACCACCATCATGATGACGACGCCGACCATCACCACCGCAGCGCGGCGACCCGCGGCGGCGGCCGCGTCGAGCACCGCGAGCTTGCCGGGAAAGGCCATCGCCCGCCCGATATGCAACCCCGCCGCGCCCGAGAGCATGATGCCGAACAGCTCGGTCGTGCCGTGGACCGAGAGCCATGCGGCAAGCTCCACTGTCAGCCCCTGCCCGTGAAACAGCCACAGGAGCGCGCCGAGCAGCGCGAGGTTGTGGACCAGCAGCAGCAGCGAGGGGATGCCGAAGGCGAAGCCCAGTGCGAAGGCGAGGATGCACACGCCCGAATTGTTGCTGAACAGCTGCGCGGCGAACCCGGCGAGGCCATAGGCGCCCTCGTCGTGGCCGAGCGTCTGCAGCAGCTGTTCGCGGCTCGCGCCCGGCACGCGCGGATCGCCGCCGCCTGCCGGGTAGATGCGGTAGTACCAGGCCTCGTCGCGGGCAACGAGCAGCCAGCCGACCACCGTGCCCGCGACCATCACGAAGAGGGCGATGCAGATGTCGAGCCACAGCGCCCGCACCGCGCGGCTCCAGCCGCCGAAGAGGAAGCCGCGCAGCCAGCGCACGAAGCCGACCCGCGGCCCGTAGACCTGGAACCACGCGCGCTGCACCAGCCCCTCGAGATAGGCCAGGGTCGCGGCATCGAGCGAGGTCTCGCGCGCCACGGCGAGGCTGGAGGCCGCTGTGCGGTAGAGGGCGGGGAGCGCGATCAGATCAGCATCGGCGATGCGCTTCAGGCCGCCCTTCTCCATGCGGGCGACGATCGCCTCGAGCCGCCGCCACTCGCCCTCGCGCTCGAGGCGGAAGCGGTCCGAACGCAGTGTCGCGCTGGTGATGTCGGGCGACGCATCCACCGCGCCGCGGCCGAACCACGAAGAGAGGATCGGCGCCTTCATCCTAACGCCTCGCTCGCCCGGATCGCGAGGTAGCGGTCGATGAGGCGAGGCCCGATCGCCTCCCACGGCGCTTCGAGCACGTCGATCCCGCGCCTGCGCAGCCGCTGGAGGACGAGCTTTCTCTGCTGCGCGAGGCTGTCGGCGGTGACCGCGCGGGCGAGCGTCGCGATGTCCCCCGGCGGCGCGGCGATCAGCGCCTCGACCTCGCTGTCGGTCATGGTGACGAACAGCACGAGGTGCTTGTTCACCAGCCGCCCGAGGCTCTCGACCATCAACTCGGCCGCGGTGGGATCGGTGAAATCGGAGAACACCACTACCAGCGACCGCCGCTGGAGCTTGGCGGTCAGCGTCGCCAGCGCGAGCGTGAAGTTGGGCTCGGCCGCCTCGTAGTCGAGGCCTGCCGCCGCGCTCTGCAGGCGGCGGAAGGCGCGGGCGTCACCGATGAACGGCGTCATCAGCTGCGGGCGGCGGGCAAAGCCGAACAGCGCGACCTTGTCCCCGCCCTTCAAGGCGACATAGCCGCAGGTCAGCGCCGCCGAGACTGCGCGGTCGATGCGCGGCAGGCCGTCCACGGGCTCGCACATTGCCTGCCCGCAATCGAAGGCGAAGACGATCTGGTTGTTGCGCTCGCTCTCGTTCTCGCGGGCGAACAGGCGCGTGTGGCGCGCGCTTGCCTTCCAGTCGATGCGGCGGCGGTCCATGCCGGTGTCGTATTCGGCAAGCGCCTCGAACGGCGTCCCCTCGCCGCGGATGCGCCGGGCGATGAGGCCGATTTGCGCATTGCGGAGGAAGGTCTGGAGGTCGGGCGAGCGCACGGGCGAGAGGTCGGGCCAGATGCGCACCCGGCGCTCGAGCGCGAAGTCGGCCTGCCGTGCGCCGAGCCGCAGCGGACCTTCCCAGCGCAGCCACAGGCGGGTGAGGGGTGCGGTGCCGCGGCGGATGGGGCTGACCTCGGCCCGGCCGCGCCAGCCGGACGTGTCGGGTTGCGGGGCAAGCGGGAAGGTCACCCGGCCCTCGGGCGCAAGCCGCGGCTCGCAGGCGATGGCAGCCCCGGCGCTGACCGGCGTGCGGCCGGCGAAGCGCGCGGTGACGGCGAGGCTCGCCTGCTGGCCGACCTCGATGTCGCCGGGGGCGGTCAGCTCCCAGCCCTCTAGCGCGCCGGCCAGCACCGCGTCGAGCGCCACCAGCGCGAGCAGCCCGAGCGCGAGCAGCGGCGCGATCACCCAGGCCCCGGGCCAAATCGCGCCGATCACCACCGCGATGGGCGCGAGGCCCGCTGCCACCCAGGCGGCGCGCTCGGTCGGCGCGATCACCAGCAGCGGCCGCAGCGGCGCGAGGAGCGTTGCAAGCAGGGCGGCGAGACGGTTCACGTCAGCGCCCGATCACCTGGGCGCCTCGGTCGCCTCGACCAGCTCGGCGACCAGCGCCTCCATGTCCCGCCCCTCGATCTCGGCGGCGGGCGATAGGGTGAGGCGATGGCGCAGCACCGGCACGGCGAGCGCCTTGACGTCGTCGGGGATTACGTAATCGCGCCCTTCCAGCGCCGCACGGGCGCGGGCGGCGTTCGCCAACAGGACGGCGGCGCGGGGGGAGGCGCCCACCGTCAGCTCCGCGTGCTCGCGGGTCGCACGCACCAGCCGCACGACATAGGTCACGATCTTCTCGGCGACCGTCACCTGCCCGAGGGCGGCGCTCGCGGCGGCGATCCCCGCGGCGTTCGTCACTGCCTGCACCCCGAGGTCGGCGGGCCGCTGCGGCCCCGAGCGCTGGCCGAAGGTGGCGACGATCCGCGCCTCCTCCGCCTCGGCCGGGTAGGGCACCAGCAGCTTGAACAGGAAGCGGTCGAGCTGCGCTTCGGGCAGGGGGTAGACGCCCTGGTTCTCGATCGGGTTCTGGGTGGCGATCACCATGAAGCGATCGGGCAGCAGGTGCGTCTCGCCGTCGAGGGTGACGCGCCGCTCCTGCATCGCTTCGAGCAGCGCGGCCTGCGTCTTGGGCGGGGTGCGGTTGATCTCTTCTGCGAGCAGCAGGTCGCGGAAGATCGGCCCGCGGGTGAGGGTGAACTGGCTGGTCTGGAAGTTGAACAGGTTCGAGCCCAGGATGTCGCCCGGCAAGAGGTCCGGGGTGAACTGGATGCGCCCGAAATCGAGGCCGAGCGCGGTCGCGAAGCTGTTGGCGAGGAAGGTCTTGGCCGTGCCCGGCGGGCCTTCGAGAAGCACGTGGCCCTCCGACAGGAGGGCCACCAGCAGCATGTCGACCATCGTCTCCTGCCCGACGATCGCCTTGGCGGTTTCGGTGCGGATCGCCTGCGTCAGGCTGCGCACGTCGTCGAGGGTCATGGTCATGGCTTGGTCGGTCCCTGTTGAAGCTTGGTGGCGAGGTCGTCGAGGCTGGCGGCGGCGGCGAGGATGGCGGCGGGCTTCGCCGCCGCCTCGAGCCGCGCGGCGCGGCGGGTGAAGGGCTCCTCGTCCGGCAGGCGGCGGGCGAGGGCGGCGTCGATCGCTTGCGGATCGGGCCGGGCCAGGCCGAGCCGGTCGGCGAGGCGACGGGCGGCTAGCGCGGCATAGGGCTCGGCGAGAAGGCGGAAGCGCCGGGCGCGCAGGATCAGGCTCGCGCCGTTGACGATCAGCTGGCGCTTGCCGAAGGCGATGTCGCGTTCCCCGGCGACCGCGGGCGGGCCGAAGCGCCGGAAGGCACGCCAGCCGACGATCAGCAGCGCCGCGATGAGGCACAGCGTCGCGGCGAGGAACGGCGGGCGGAAGGCGAGGGTTAGCAGGTTTTCCGAGGCGCCGAAGCCGGCGAGCGTCATGTCGAAGGTGACGGTGTCGATGGTCCCGTCGCGGGTGAGGCGTTCGATCAGCGCCATCGCGACTGCTGCGCGCTGCGGGTCGGCAAGGCCGTAGTTGTTGGCAAGGTCGGGCTCGGCGAGGAACACCACCGGCTCGATGCGCGGCATGTCGATGTCCTGCTCGACCTCCGATGCGGTCGTGGGCTGCTTGCGCGCGGCGAAGCCGATGCCGAAGGCGAGGGCGCGGCCCGTCTCGTCGGTGACCAGCGGCTCGTGGCCCTTGCCGGTCCTCGCATGGAAGGTGACGGGGGTCGGCAGCACCCCGGTGCGCCCCATGCCGCGCCAGCGCCCGCCATCGCGTGGGCTGACCTTGGCTCCCGCTTCGGCCGGCGGGCTGAAAGCCTCGAGCGCGAAGCTGTAGAAGCCCGGCAGGTCTGCGGGCCACGCGCTCGCCTCGGCGGAATCGAGCACCACCCAGCCGCGCTTGAACCTTTCGCGCGCCTCGGGGGAGAGATTGGGCGGCGGCTGGCTGGCGAGCCATTTCGGCATGATCACCAGCGTCGGACCGATCGAGCGGCGCTCCTCCAGCACCTTGCCGAAGGCCTCCGGATCCTCGGCGAAGCCCGGGGTGAGCACCAGCAGCCCGCCGGTCCTGAGGCCCGCCGCGCTGCGCGAGCGGGTCACGGTGTAGCCCTGCGCCTCGGTGAGGCGGACGAGGCCGGAAAAGCCGTTGAGCCCGTTGGCCGCGGCATGGCCCTGCCCGCGGTCGCCCTCGCCGCCGAAATCGGCGCCCGCGCCGATCAGGTAGAGCACCGCGAGCAGCAGCGCGAAGCCGCCCGCGACCAGCGCCAGCACGCCGCCGCGGGAGAAGGCCGGAGGCGATGCGGCGGCGGCGTCGGCGGTCATGCTGCATTCCCCCGCGCATCGAGCCGCGCGAGAGCGAACTCGGCATAGGCGGCGCGGGCCGCCTCCCAGTCGGCGCGGTCGAGCGCGCGCAGGGCGAACAGCGAGCGCTCGACCCGCTCGGCGATCACCCGGAAGGCAGCGCGCGCCGCCTCGGGCAGGGCCGGCAGCGCGGCAAGTTCGCGCGCGGTGCTCGACGGGCGGGTCCAGTCCGGCTGCGCTGCGGCGATGTGCCCGACGCTGCGTTGGAGGAGGAGGTGGGTCGCCTCGCCATAGCGCCCGTCCGCGGCAAGGCGGTCAGCATCCTCGAGGAGCGCGAGGCTTGCAGCCGGATCGGGCCGCCATTCCTCCTGCGCGCCCTCGGACTTGGCGCGCTGGCCCCGGCCGACAAGCTCCGTGGCGAGCAGGCGGGCGAGCAGCACCAGCGCGAGCAGCACCACGATGCCGAGCAGCACCCATTGCAGCCACCACCAAGCCTCCCCGAAGGCCTGTCCAAGCGGCGCGAAGAGGTCGCCAAGCCAGGCGAACAGGCGGTCGAGCGCCTGCAAAAGCCCATTCGGCTCGCGCGGCGGCACCGGCGGAACCGCGACGGGGGCGAACTGGATGGCGGGATCGGCGTGCAGCGCCTCCCAGCCGGCGGGCGGCGGCGATGCGCCTGAAATGGCTGGCGATTCGGAAACTGTGGCCGGAGCTGCGGTCATCCCGCCGACGGTGGTGACATGCCGCCGGGCCCCGCGCAACGGCGAAAGCGGGCTAGCCCCGCGCGCGCGCCTGCTCGTAGCTGCCGAGAATGCGCAACTCCTTGGAATGAAAGGCGCATTCCTCGAGCGCCCGGTCCACCCCCGCGTCCCCCGGTGCACCCACGATGTCCGCGTAAAAGGTCGTCGCGGCAAAGCTCGTACCCTGCTGGTAGCTCTCGAGCTTGGTCATGTTCACGCCGTTGGTCGCGAAGCCGCCGAGCGCCTTGTAGAGCGCGGCAGGGATGTTCTTCACCTCGAAGACGAAGGTGGTCATCACCGGCTTGCCCGCCAGAGTCTGCGGCGCGAGCGGCTCCTTGGCGAGGATCACGAAGCGGGTCATGTTGTCGGCGCTGTCCTCGACGTTGTGCTCGATGATGGTGAGACCGTAGAGCTCCGCCGCGAGGGCCGGCGCGATCGCCGCCACCGTGAGATCGCCGCGCTCCGCCACGTAGGCGGCGGCGCCCGCGGTGTCGGCATGGCTCAGCGGAACGATGCCGCGCGCGCGCAGGTAATGACGCGACTGGCCGAGCGCCTGGGGGTGCGAATAGGCCGCTTCGAAGGTGCGCCCCTCGCTCGCCTCTCCCAGTGCCATCAGCGCGTGGTGGATCGGCATGAAATACTCGCCGACGATGTGCAGCCCGCTCTCGGGGAGCAAGAAGTGAATGTCTGCGACGCGCCCGTGCTGCGAGTTCTCGATCGGGATGATCGCGGCGCCCGCGCGGGCGTCCTTCACCGCCTCGAGCGCATCTTCGAAGCTGAAGCAGGGCAGTGGGGCGAGCTCGGGCCGTGCCTCGGTCGCGGCGCGGTGCGAGTTCGCGCCCGGCGAGCCCTGGAAGGCGATCGCGCGCGCGGGATTGGCGGCGGCCGCCGCACGCATCCGGTCGACGATTTCAAGGGCAGGGCCGGGGAAGGATCGCATGGTGCACGCGCCTAGAGCCCCATTGCAAAAGGCGCAAGAATTCGTGGCACGATCGGTCTTGCGCGCGTGGGAACCCGACATTAAGAGCCGCGCCGGATGACTCAGGACAACTCTTCGCAAGTTAGCGCTGCAAGCCCCAAGGCGGGCGGCGATCTGTTCAACACCGCCGCAGGCTGGGTGCTGTTCGCCGCCGGCCTCGGGCTCGGCCTGTCGATCCTCTCGGGCAAGTTCTTCCACGGCGACAAGCCGCAGCGCCCCGAAAAGCTCGGCTACGTGATCGAGGGCGCGGTCGAGGAAGGTGGCAGCGCGGTCGCTGAGAAGAGCATCGCCGAAGTGCTGAACGCCACGCCGCAGCCCGAACTGGTCGCCGCCGGCGAGAAGATCTTCGCCAAGTGCCAGAGCTGCCATACCATCAATGCCGGCGGCGCGAACGGTATCGGCCCCAACCTCCAGGGCACGATGGGCAAGGCCGTCGCCTCGCACCCGGGCTTCGCGTACAGCGCCGAACTGAAGGCGCATGGCGGCAGCTGGGACTGGGAGAACATGAACACCTGGCTCAAGAATCCCAAGGCCTATGTCCCTGGGACGAAGATGAGCTTCGCCGGCCTCGCCAAGGTCGAGGACCGCGCGGCGGTGATCGCCTATCTGAACTCGCAGGGCTCCAACCTGCCGCTGCCGGCTGCCCCCGCGGCGGCCGCTCCCGCCGGCGATGCCTCCGCGGCACCGGCCGAAGGCGAGACCCCGGCCGCGACCGAAACCCCGGCGCAGTAAGCAACGCGGCGAGGGCGGGCCTCAGGTGCCGCCCTTGAAACCCTGAGCGATGACGTACCACTCCGACGAGCCCTTGCGGCTCGCCGGGGGTTTGGCGTGCTTGACGGTCGCGAAGTGCTTCTTGAGCAGCGCGAGCAGGTCGGCATCGGTGCCGCCCGCCAGCACCTTGGCGACGAAGGCGCCGCCGGGAGCGAGGTTCTCCGCCGCGAACCACGCCGCCGCCTCGACGAGACCCATCGTGCGCAGATGATCGGTCTGCTTGTGGCCGACGGTGTTCGCCGCCATGTCCGAGAGCACCAGGTCGGGCTTGCCGCCCAGCGCCTCGGCGAGCGCCGCAGGCGCCTCGTCGGCCATGAAGTCCATCTGGAAGATCGTGACCCCCTCGAGCGGCTCGACCGGAAGGAGGTCGATCCCCACCACCTCCGCCTTCGGCTTCTTGGCGCGCACCACCTGTGACCAGCCGCCCGGCGCGATGCCGAGATCGACCACGCGGGTGGCATTCTTCAGCAGGCCGAATTTCTCGTCCAGTTCGATCAGCTTGTAGGCCGCGCGGCTGCGATAGCCGTCTGCCTTCGCCTGTTTCACGTAAGGGTCGTTGAGCTGCCGCTCGAGCCAGCGGACCTGGCTCGCGGTGCGTCCCCTGGCCGTCTTGACCCGCTTGCTGGTGTCCTTGGCGCCGCGGGTCATCGCCGCGGCCGCCCGGACGCACCGTTGCCGCGCTGACGGGCGAGCGCCTTGAGGCTCGCTTCGGAGTGCTGTTCGGCCGCCATGATGCTGCGCAGGATTCCCTCGCGGATGCCGCGGTCGGCGACGCCGAGGCGCCGCGCCGGCCACAGGTCGAGGATCGCCTCGAGGATCGCGCAGCCCGCGACCACGAGGTCGGCGCGGTCCTGGCCGATGCACGGCAGGGTGGCGCGTTCGTAGGGGGTCATCACGCTGAGGCGCGCGCTGATGTCGCGCATCGCCGGGGCAGGGACGATGAGGCCGTCAACGGCCTTGCGATCATAGCTCGGGAGCTCGAGGTAGAGGCTGGCGAGCGTGGTCACCGTGCCGCTGGTCCCGAGCAGGCGGATGTCGGGGTGCCTGGCCGCCGCGGCGACGCGGCCGGCGAAGGGTGCGAAGCTCTCCGAGACCATCTCGCGCATGGCCTTGAACCGGGCGATGCGCGCCGCCTCGCTGTCCTCGGCGCGGCCGACCGTGTCGGTCAGCGAGACCACGCCCCACGGCACGCTCTGCCAGTCGAGGATGCGCGGCACGCGGGCGCCGCCCTCGGGCGCGGCCTCGACCAGCACCAGCTCGGTCGAGCCGCCGCCGATGTCGAAGATCACCGCAGGGCCTTCCCCGGCCTCGAGGAGGATGTGGCAGCCGAGCACGGCAAGGCGGGCTTCCTCCTCGGCGCTGATGATGTCCAGTGCGATGCCGGTCTCGCGGCGCACGCGTTCGATGAAGGCGGTGCCGTTCTCGGCGCGGCGGCAGGCTTCGGTTGCCACCGAGCGGGCGAGGCGCACGTTGCGGCGCTGGAGCTTGTCGGCACAGATCGCGAGCGCGGCGAGGGTGCGATCCATCGCCGCATCGCTGAGGCGCCCGCTGGTGGCGAGCCCCTCGCCCAGTTTCACCACGCGGCTGAAGGCGTCGATCACCGTGAAGTCGCGGCCGGACGGGCGGGCGATCAGCAGGCGGCAATTGTTGGTGCCGAGGTCGAGCGCAGCGTAGGCCTCGCCCTGGGTCTTCAATGCACCGATGTCGGCAAGGTCGGGCCGCGGGCGCGGGCCGCCGCCGTTCGCGGGGCGCGCCGGGCGACGCTGCTCGATGGGTGCGCCGCCGGACCGGCCATCGCGGCCGCCACCTCGCGGGTCTTGCTGAGGGGGGCGCTTGTAGCGAAAATCGGCTACCTTGCCGGACTTGCCGCCCCGGTTGTTCCCAGCACTTCTCTCTGTGTCCGGCGGTGAGTGTTCCGCCATAATCGCAATGCTTTCGTATCACCATGCGCGCGAGGCCCTCCCCCTTGCACATGGCACTTGAGGCAAAGCTACCCCAAGCCCGCACCCTGCGCAAGCAGGCGGGGGCACGTCAGCGCTTGACCTATCCGATGCACGAAACTAGGGAGCGCGCTCGCCGACGCCTCGGGGCAGATTCCCGGGTGAGGCCAATGCCCCGTCCTCTAATGGTAAGAGAGCGGACTCTGACTCCGTCAATCAAGGTTCGAATCCTTGCGGGGCATCCAGCTTTTTTCCGGGAAATCCTATTACGACAGTGCTCTGGGCAGCCTCATGCAAGCAGTGAGGCAGGCGCCGCGCCTCGTCATTTATGGAACGCCTGCCGGATCGCCTCGCTGCGCGAATTGACT
>JBJTSG010000306.1:0-5280 GCA_046076505.1 Erythrobacter sp.
CCGGGGTCGGTGCGCGACCTGATCGGGGCTAGGGGTTCGAGCGGCGAGGACCAGCTCGAATTCCGGGGCTTCAACCGGATCTCGGCCCACACCGACTATGACAGCAAGATCAGCTACTGGTGGAACGGCAACACCAAGGAATGCATCAAGGTCGTCACGTATGACGGCAATTTCCAGTCGATCGACCAGACCACCAACGCCGACTGCAACCAGAAGGGCGGTAGCGGCGACAAAACTGCGGCAGTCGCAATCGGCGCGGCGGCGCTGCTCGGCATTGCGGCGCTCGCCAGCAAGTCCCACCACCGCCAGGGCCAGGACTATGACGAGCGCGGGACCGCCGATTTCGAGCGCGGCCACCGTGATGCGCTCTACGGCCAGCCCTACCACAACTACAGCCGTTCCGACGCCTATTCGAGCGGTTATGACAGTGGCGTGCGCGAGCGGGCCAATCAGACCAGCTACCGCGGCGGCTACAGCTACAGCGGCGGCTACAGCGCCTATGCCGAGTTCAACGACCTCAACGGGCAGGAGCGCAACTACGCGACCGGCCAGCTGATGAACCGCGGCTTCACCCAGCTCGACAACAAGCGCACCGACGAAGGCCGCTACATGACCTTCTGGCGCTCGGCCTCGCGCCAGTGCCTCGTCGTCAATTCTCGCAATGGCTACATCGATTCGATCGAAAGCTTCTCGCCCCGCACCTGTCGGGATTGACTGGACGCGCGGCAAGGGTCGGCTGACCGGAGGCGAGGCACACCTCCGGTCAGCCGCGATTGCCGGCCCATCAAGGCCCGCAAGGCCGGGCCGTCTTGAGGAGATCCGCCATAAGATCCCTGGCTCTTGTCCCCGCGACGATCGCGCTGCTGATTAGCCCCGTCACCGCCGCCATCGCTCACAGCGCGCCCGCGAACGCCGGATGGGGCGTTGACACCACGGCCATCTCGCCGACGATCAGGCCGGGCGACGATTTCTACCGCTACGTCAATGAAGGCTGGCTCAAGACCGCCAAGCCGCCCGAGGGCGTGCCGTACATCGATGCTTCGGTCGAAGTCTTTCTCGCGACCGAAAAGCGCGTCGCCGAACTCATCGCCATGGCGCGCAAGACCACTGATGCACCGGGCAGCCCGGAGCAGATGATCGGCGACTTCCATCGCTCGCACGCCGACATGGCGCGGCGTAATGCGCTCGGGATCGCCCCGATCGCAAGCACGCTGGCGATCATCGGCGGGACCACGGACCGCGCCGGGTTCGCGAAGATCATGACCTATCCGTGGATGGATGGCCTCATCGGCGGAGGCGTCGTCGCCGACGTCGACGATCCGCGCCGCCAGATCGCGGCGATCGGCCCGAGCGGGCTGACCATGCCCTCGCGTGATTACTACCTGACCAATGCGGAACCTTACATCGGCCACCGGCAGGCCTTGAAGGATTACATCGCCGACAGTTTCCGCCGCGCCGGCATCGACGATCCCGATGGTCGCGCGGCAGCGGTGTTGGCGCTCGAAACCGCGATCGCCGAAAAGCAGTGGAGCCTCGCGCAGACCCGCGACGTGGTACGGATGAACACGGTCATGTCGCCGGCCGAGCTCAAGGCCTATGCGCCAGGCTTCGAATGGGACGCGTTCCTCGCCGACCAGGGCTTTGCAGGCCAGCAGCGACTGAAGATCATGACCGATACCGCGGTCAGGGACATGGCGCAGCTGTTTGCCGCGACATCGGTCCGCGATCTGCAATCTTTCCTCATGTTCAAGACGCTTGATGCCTGGGCGCCGTCGCTTTCGGACGCCTGGGTGCAGGCGCATTTCGATTTCCACAGCAAGCGGTTGCAATCCATCCCGAAGCGCCGCTCGGCAGAACTCGAAAGCATCGCCGCCGTCAACGCGGCGCTCGGCGAAGAGATCGGGCGGATCTATGTCGCGAACTACTTCGGCGCGACTGACCGGGCGAAGGTTTCCGAGATGGTCGGCTATCTGCGTGCCACCTATGCCGCGCGGATCGCGAAGCTCGAGTGGATGGATGAGCCCACCCGCGCCGAGGCGCTGCGCAAGCTGGAGCGGATCACCACCAAGATCGGCTTCCCCGCACGCTGGCATGACCGTTCCAGCGTCCGCATTGCGCCCGACGATCTGGTCGGCAACCGTGTCCGCCTGCAGAACTGGGCCCATGCCGACAGCCTGAAGAAGCTCACGGAAGGCACCCGCACCTGGGAATTCGGCTATGCGCCGCAGGAGATCAATGCCGGCTACAGCCCCTCGGGCAACGAAATCATTTTTCCCGCAGGCATTCTGCAAGCGCCGTTCTACGATTCCAAGGCCGACATCGCGGTCAATTTCGGATCGATCGCGGCGGTGATCGGTCACGAGATCGGGCACGGGTTCGACGATCAGGGCAGCCGCCAGGACGGCGAGGGCAAGCTTCGCAACTGGTGGAGCGATGCCAGCCGCGCGCAATTCGAAAAGCGCACCGCCGGGCTCGTCGAGCAGTTCAATGGATACGAGGCGCTGCCCGGCCTCAATATCAACGGACGCCAGAACCTTGGCGAAAACATCGGCGATCTGGGCGGCCTCTCGGTCGCCTACGCCGCCTATCGTGCCTACGTGAAGGACAAGCAGGGCGGCAAGGCGCCGGTGATCGGCGGCTACACTGGCGATCAACGCTTCTTCCTCGCCTGGGCCCAGCTGTGGCGCAACATCACCGGGGAGGCGGAGACCCGGCGCCGCGTGCTTTCGGACGTGCACAGCCCCGGCGAGTTCCGGGTCAACGGCGTCGTGCGCAATGTCGACGCCTGGTACGAGGCCTTCAAGGTCCGGCCCGGGGACAAGCTCTACCTGCCGCCCGAGCAGCGGGTGCGCATCTGGTGACGATCGCGCCGGGCACCGTTTCGACCAACGACAAGGGGGATCATGTCATGACCGATCACGCGGAACCGACGCCGCTGTGGCTGCGAATCGCGCAATTCCCGCCGATCAGGCTGTTCCTGCTCGGCTACCCGTTGTTTTACTGCATCGGATTCAGCAATGCCTTTCAGGATCTAACCAAAGGCATCCACGTGGCATCGGCATTCGCCGTCGCAGGGATGATCGCTCTCGCGATGTGGATCTATGTCGGCTTTGGCCGGCTCATCGAACGCCGAGAGATCAGTGATCTGGCGTTCAGCCCTGGGCTCAAGGAACTGGGTATCGGGATGGTGGTGGGTGCCGGGCTCTACACGGCGGGCGTGCTGGTGCTGATCGTGCTCGGATACGGGCGGATCGAAGGCATGAACCCGGTGGTGGTGATGATCCCCGCCCTCTATCAGGCGTGCAGCGCGGGCTTCCTCGAGGAACTGCTGTTCCGCGGCGCGCTGTACCGGATCGTCGAGGAATGGCTCGGCAGCTGGATCTCGGTGATCGTGTCCTCGGTGGTGTTCGGCGCGGTCCACCTGACCAACCCCGACGCGACCCTGACCGGCGCGATCTTCATCAGCATCGAGGCCGGCCTGCTGCTGGCGGCGGCCTATATGCTGACCCGGCGGCTGTGGCTGGGGATCGGCTTCCACGTCGCCTGGAATTACACCCAGTCGGCGGTGTTCGGCGGGGTTGTCTCGGGCAGCATCGCCCAGCCGGGCCTGTTCAAGACCGTGTTCACCGGCCCCGATCTGATGACCGGCGGCGGCTTCGGGCTGGAAGCCTCGCTGATTCCCTGCCTCCTCGCCACGAGCACGGGCGCATACCTTGCCTGGAAGGCCGTTCGTGCCGGGCACGTCGTGGCGCCGTTCTGGAGCAACCCGGCGCCCGCAAGACTTGCGCCGCTCGGGAGTGCCTGACGTCATCGCATGCCCGCGCCTCGTGCTGGCGGCTGTCCTGCTCGCCGAGGCGGGTTCCGCGAGGGCCGATCCGCCACCCGTGCCTCCGCCGACGGAGCAACTGACGGCCGACTGCTCGAGACCGGTCTACGCGACCGATCAGCTCGTCTGCGCCGATGCGACCCTGCGCGATCTCGACGTCGCGCTCGCCGCCCGTCTGGCGGTTGTCCCGCAGCCGACGGCCCGCTGGGTCGAGCCGCAGTGGGAGTGGTTCCGGCGCCGCAGCCGCTGCGCCTTTTCAGCGAGCCACAGGGCCTGTGTCGAGGCCGCCTACCGCGAGCGTCTGGTAGTGCTCGCACCGCCGCGGCCGATGCAAGGCGGTGAGGCCGCGCGGTGCAGCGATGCGGACATCGCTGCTGTCGGTTTCGCGGACGGCTGGACCTATCTGCTGGGGCGCTCGGGCGATGTCCTTGGCGCCGGGTGGAGCGGGCCCGGTGCTCACGACTGGCAGCCCTACCTCACGGCCGCCCGCAGCGGCAGCAAATTGCAGTTGCGCACGCTGGCAGGCGCCGCGCTGACGTGCCGCTTGCAAGGCGGGCCCGCGACGGGCGCGCGCTGACGCCCGACGCGCCGCGCGTTCAGCTGTGCTTGAACTTGCGCTTGTGCCCGGGCTTCTTCGCATGCGCAGGCTTGCCCGGCTTCGGGGCGGGGCCGGACCCGGGTTGCGCCGACCGCGGAGCGCCGCCGGCGTTCTTTACGAACTTGCGTCCAGGAGCCTTCGCCTTGACGAAGGCATTGTCCGCCGAACTGCGCGGCGGGCGGCGCTGCCGATTGGTGCGGGCAGCCTCACGCGGGCCCGCATCGGAGCGCTCGATGTGCACCGCGTCCTCCTCGCCCTCGGCAGTGCGCGCGTTGGCCGAGGCATACTTGTCGGCGATGGCGCGGGGAATCTGGAAGTAGGTCTCCGCCTGGCCGATGCGGATCGCGCCGATCTCGTTCCGGGTTATGTGCCCGCGGCGGCAGATCAGCGGCAGCAGCCAGCGCGGGTCGGCGCCTTCGCTTCGGCCCAGGTCCATGCGGAACCAGACCGTGTCCTCGAAGCCCGGACGGTGGCGCTCCTTCTGGGCCTCGCGGCTGTTGGCGACGATGTCCTCGGGCTCGGGCAGACGCGCGCGGTGGGCGTGGACGAGCAGCGCCGCGATGTCCTCGGGGCTGCGCTGGGCGAGCAGTTGCCGCGCGAGCTCGCGGTCCGCCTCGTCGAAGTCCGTGGGCGCGAGGAGCTTGCCGAGCAGGCGCTCGCGGTCGCGCATGGCGATCGCCTCGCGGTCGGGCACGTCCTGCCACTCGGCGGCGATCCGGGCGCGGTGGAGCATCGCCTCCACCCGGCGGCGTGCGGGGAAGGGCACGATCAGCACGGCGATCCCCTTGCGGCCCGCGCGTCCCGTGCGACCCGAACGGTGCTGCAAGGTCTCGGCATCACGCGGGATCTCGACGTG
>JBJTSG010000307.1:0-13102 GCA_046076505.1 Erythrobacter sp.
TCGAGCTGCATCCCGGCGATTTCCTCGCGCTGGAGCTCGACCACCCGGCCCACGCCGTGCTTGGGGTAGACAACGTAATCGCCGACGGTGAATGCGTTAGCGGTGCTTGCCATGCAAGTTCCTTTCAATCGGCCGATCCAGCAATGGGGAGAGGGACGATCAACCCGGGGCGCGACCCATGCCCCTCACGAGGCGAGCGCCGGGTGCGGAACGTCCGGTTGGGGGTTGCTGGTGTCGGGCCTTCCTGGTTTTCAACGCCTGCACGGGCCTCGGCCCAGCGCGGTCGGCGCATCATATAACACGCCTCATGCAAAAACGCGAGTCGCTCGTTACGGCAATCTGCGGACCTTCCAATCTTCGCAGATAAGCAAGAAGCTCAGTCGCCGTCGCCGGGATCGGCGCTGAAATATTTCTCGAACTTGCCCTTCTCGCCCTTGTGCGCGTCGGCATCCTCGGGGGGCGCCTTCTGGCTGGTGATGTTCGGCCACACCGCGGAATATTTCGTGTTGAGTTCCAGCCACTTCTCAAGCCCGTCCTCGGTGTCGGGGAGAATCGCCTCGGCCGGGCATTCCGGCTCGCACACGCCGCAATCGATGCATTCGCTGGGGTTGATCACCAGCATGTTCTCGCCTTCGTAGAAGCAGTCGACCGGGCACACTTCCACGCAGTCGGTGTACTTGCACTTGATGCAGTCTTCGGTGACGACGTAAGTCATTGCGGCTCTTTCACCAGGTGTCTGAGGGATCGCCGGGCGGCCCGCCCGGCACAGGCTTTGCGCCTATGGCGTTTTGCCCTTGAGGGTCAAGAGGGGCCCCGTCAACCTCCCGATAATGCGAAGCCGCCTCGGCGGGAGACCCGCGCCGCACGGGTAGGGCGAGGAGTTGGATTACCCGGACACGGCTTCCGACAGCGAGCGTCAGAACGTCGCCGATCCGCACACCTTCCGAGCCCCTCAGCACGTGCTGCCGGTTGCGCCTGACGGCGTGCCCGGCGATCAGCGCGTCGGCGGCGGAGCGGGTGCGGGCGAACCGCAGGTAGACCAGCAGCCGGTCGATCCTGAGCGTGCCGGACGCATCCGCAGCGGTCATCCCTTGAGCAGGTCCGCCAGCTTGTCGAAAGCGCCGCCGGCGCGTGCAGGACCGGCATTTTCGGGTGGTCTAGAGGAGGCTTGCGAGGGTCTTGGACCCCGCTTGTCGCCCTTTCGCGGGGGCTTGGAGGCACCTTCGGCACACCTTGGCGCACCCTTGTTCCGACCATCCCTGCCATCGTTGGCCTGTTCACGCCGACCCTTGCCGCGCGGCGGGTGACCCTCCCTGCGACGATCCGGGCGGCGCTCGTCTTTCTCTCCGGGCTTCCTCGGCCGCCAGAACCAGCGGTCGGGTGCAGGCGGGCCGAAGGCGCCCTCGGCCAGCGCGCGGGCGCGTTCGACACGGAAGCCCGCGCTGCCGAGCAGGCGGCGGGCGTTCTCGGCCTCGAGCCCGACCGAAATAGCGAGCGACAGGTCGAGCCGGAAGGGCCGATTGCGCTCCTTGGGATGGGCGGCGACCACCTTGGCGCGGGCATCGAAGGCGGCGCGGAAGATCTTTTCGGCGAGATCGACGCGGATCGCCTGCGAGCCCGCATAGCGGTATCCGGCGGGCAGGCGCCCCCTGGCCCAGCTGCCCTCGGCCAGCACCGGCTGCATGGTGTCCTGCACAGCGCGCGGATCGAGCCCCAGCGCGTGGAGCAACCGGCGCGGGGCGGGCTTCAGGAGCGGCGTGTCGAAAATGTCGAGCGCACCGAAGGTTACGCCGAGCTTGCGCAGATAGGGCCGCATTTCCTTGGGCAGGTTTTCGAGCCCCGCTTCCTCGCGGCTGATGACCCCGCGCGCTTCGATCAGGGTGATGACGAGCGCGCGCGCCTGCGACCCTGCGGCGGGGTCGCGCGCGGCTTCGGCCAGTTTGCGCAAGGGGGCGAGGGGTTCGAGCTGTTGGTCGAGCCATGCGGTGAGGCCCGCTTCGAGCTTCGCCTTGGCGGCATCGGGCAGCAGCGCCACGTCGCGGGTCAGCGTCAGGCGCGGGGTGCCGAAATTGCCCGAGCCGGGGTGGCCGGGGAAGGTGATATCGGCCAAAGCGCGGCCCTGCCACTTAATCGCCCCGCCCGCGATCTCCAGCTCGGCGATGCCCTGCGAGAGCAGCCACTCGGCCCGTTCCGCCAGCAGCGCGGGCAGGGCCTTTTCGCCCGCCGCCAGCAGCATCCGCCGGTCGGCCACGCCCGCGTTGGGATCGACATGGAAGCGGAAACCTTCGAGGCGGCCGATGTTCTCGCCCTCCACCGTCAGCTGGCCATCGGGTTCGAGGGTGACGGGCAGCGCACTCGCATCCTGCCCCAGCGATTTCATCAAGAGTGTCGTCCTTCGGTTCACGAAACGCTCGGTCAGCCGCGCGTGCAGCGCATCCGAGAGCTTCGCCTCGACCGCGCGCGCCCGCGCGGCCATTTCGTCACGCGCCAGCACCCAATCGGGGCGCTGGCAGATGTAGGCCCAGCTGCGAATCGCCGCAATCCGGCCCTGGAGCGTGTCGATGTCGCCCTGCATAGGGTCAAGCTCGGCGATGCGCGCGGCGACGAAATCCGCCCCGATGTAACCGCCCTGCAAGTCGTCCCACAGCCGGGCGACGAAGCGCGCGTGCTGTTCGACACCGAGCGAGCGGAAATCGGGGAGCGAGCACGCCTCCCAGAAGCGCCGCACCGCGCCTGCGCCCTTTACCGTGTCGGCGATGGGATCGGCGGCGAGGCGCTTCAGCACGGCAAGATCGATCGCTTCCAGGGCCGCCTTCAGCACCTCCTGCACGGGGCGCGCCTCAAGATCGGCGATCAGCGTGCCGAGCGAATCGAATCGCGGATCGGAATCGCGCCAGAACAGGTGGGTGAGGGGCGCGAACTTGTGCTCCTCGATCGCGTAGACCTCCTCGTCGGTGAAGGCGAGCGGCTCGCCGTCCCCCTTCGCCATGCCCGACAGCGTCCCGAAGGTCCCGTCGCGCTGGTGCCGCCCGGCGCGCCCGGCGATCTGCGCCATTTCCGAAGGCGTGAGCCGCCGCTTCCGCCTCCCGTCGAACTTCGACAGCGAAGCGAAGGCGACATGATCGAGATCGAGGTTCAGCCCCATGCCGATCGCGTCCGTGGCGACGATGTAATCGACCTCGCCCGCCTGAAACATGGCGACCTGCTTGTTGCGGGTTTCGGGCGAGAGCGCGCCCATGACGACCGCCGCGCCCCCGCGGAACCGCCGCAAGGCCTCGGCCATGGCGTAGACTTGTTCGACGCTGAAGGCGACCACCGCCGAGCGGCGCGGCAGGCGCGAGAGCTTGCAGATCCCGGCATGGGAGAGGGTGGAAAAGCGCGGGCGGCTGGTGATCTCGACCTTCGGGATCAGCGCCTTGACCATCGGTTCAAGGGTGGCGCTGCCGAGGATCATCGTCTCCTCGCGCCCGCGGGCATGGAGCAGCCGGTCGGTGAAGATGTGCCCGCGTTCGGGGTCCGCGCCCAGTTGCGCCTCGTCGAGCCCGACGAAGGCGACCTCGCCCGTTGTCCTCGGCATGGCCTCGGCCGTGCACAGGAAATAGCGGGCGTCCGAGGGCTCGATTCGTTCCTCGCCGGTGATGAGGGCGACCTGCCTGTCGCCCTTGATTGCGCGCACCCGGTCATAGACCTCGCGCGCCAGCAGGCGCAGCGGGAAGCCCATCATGCCGGAGGAATGGCCGCACATCCGCTCGATTGCGAGGTGCGTCTTGCCGGTGTTGGTCGGCCCGAGCACGGCGCGCACGCGGCTGTCGTCGCCGGGGCGGAAAGGGGGGGGCTGGGTCACGACGCGGCGGGTTCTGTCAGGGTTCCGCCGGGCGGGCAAGCGCATGCTATGGCAAGCGCCTCAGCTACACACTTCAACCCATCGCACGGAGGGCGCGACTGGTCGCTGGTTAAGCCGCAATTTACTTTGTTCCGGCACAAGGATCGGCCATGGGGAGCCCGGGCTAGCGGCCGGATCGCCCAGAACGGGCACCTCTTCGGGGCAGCAATGTTGGATCAAGCGCAGAAGGTGAACCGGGAGACCGAGACGGACGACGCGTCCGCTGCGACCGCGCCTGCGCTGCCCGTCCGCGCCGGGCCGCCGGTGTTCGGCGTGGCCGTCCGCCCCGCCCCGCCGCCCGAGCCGGTCGACCCCGAATTCGCCCGCGGCCTCGCCCCCTACCTCCGCAACGCGCGCAAGCTCGCGCCGCCCACCCGCAGCGAACAGGCCCGGCGCAAGGTCGAGGACAGCGTCACCGGGTTCGGGGCGCGCTACGAGGTCTGGCGTCAAGCCGCCTCCGCCTGGTTCGCGAAGCTCGACCTGGCCCCCGACCTCGCCGAGGAGATCGGCAGCCGCCGCTGGCTGCGCGGCCTCGGCACGATGGTGTCGCTCGGCGCGCTGGCGCTCGCCTGCTGGCCCGACATGACCCCGCTCGAAGCGCGCCCCGCCATGCCCGACACCCAGGCGGTGCATGACGAATTGCGCAGCCAGATGATTCTGCCGCTTGCGCTCGGCGCCGATAGCGGGCGCCGCATGGGACCGACCTCGGCTGTGATCCCGCTGAAGAGCGCGCCCGAGCGGCCGCAGATCCAGATGGTGGTGACTCTCGCGCCCGGCGACAGCTTCGCCTCGATGCTCCGGCGCGCCGGCGTTGCGGCGGGCGATATCGACCGCGCGGCGGCGCTGTCGGCCAGGCGGTGGCGGTCGGCGACCTCCAGCCCGGCACGCAGATGGACCTCACCCTCGGCCGCCGCACCGCGCCGGGCGAGCCGCGCCCGCTCGACAGCCTCGCCTTCCGCGCGCGCTTCGACCTCGCGCTCGAACTGACCCGGCCGGGCGTGGGCGAGACCAACCCCGACGGCACCCCGGTGATCCCGAGCGGCCCGCTCGCTCTCAAGCGCAACCCGATCCGCGTCGACGAAACGCCGCTGCGGGTGCGCGGGGTCGTCGGCAGCAGCCTCTACCGCTCAATGCGCGCGGCGGGCGTGCCGGCGAGCGCGGTGCAGGACTACCTCAAGGCCCTCGACGCGCAGATCGACATGGAGCGTGAGGTCCTGCCTTCCGACGAATTCGACATCGTCATCGCCTACCGCCGCGCCGCGACCGGCGAGCGGCAGGCGGGGCAGCTGCTCTACGCCGGCGTCGATCGCGCCGGTCGCCCCAAGACGCAGCTGATGCGCTGGGGCTCGGACGGACGCTTCTACGAAGCCTCGGGCGTCGGCGAACAGCGCCGCGGCCTGCTCGCGCCGGTGCCGGGCGCGATGACCTCGGGCTTCGGGATGCGCCGCCACCCGATCCTCGGCTACATGCGGATGCACGCCGGCATCGACTTCCGTGCTTCCTACGGCACCCCGATCGTCGCGCCGACCGACGGCAAGGTCAGCAGCGCGGGCCGCGCCGGCGGCTGCGGCATCGCGGTGCGGCTCGAGCACGGCGGCGGGCTCTCGACCCGCTACTGCCACATGAGCCGCATGGCGGTCGCCCCGGGCATGGCGGTGCGGCGCGGGCAGGTGATCGGCTATGTCGGTTCGACCGGCCTCTCAACCGGCCCGCACCTCCACTACGAGATGTACCGCAATGGCGCGATGGTGAACCCCGCAAGCATCCAGTTCGTTACCCGCGCGCTGCTGTCGGGCACCGAGCTCATCGACTTCCAGCGCCAGCTCATCAAGCTGAAGGGCGTCGAGGTCGGCGCCGCGCTCAAGGACCTCGCGCCCCAGCCGGGCGAGGTGAAGGAGCCGGAGCGCGAGATCGAAAAGGTCCAGGCCGTCGCCAAGCCGGGCGCGAAGCCCAAGCTGTAAGCGGACGCTTGTCGCGGGCGGCGAGTTGCGCCTAAACCTCGCGGCCATGACCGGACACTTCCCCAACACCCGCCTGCGCCGCACCCGTGCCCACGGCTGGAGCCGCGCCCTCCACCGCGAGAACTGCGTCACCCCCGCTGACCTCATCTGGCCGCTGTTCGTCACCGCGGGCGAGGGCGTGGAGGAGCCCATCAAAACGCTCCCCGGCGTCTCGCGCTGGTCAGTCGACGGGATCGTCAAGCGCGCCCGCGAGGCGGTGGAGCTCGGCATCCCGGTGGTCGCGCTGTTCCCCAACACCCCGCAAGAGCTGCGCTCGGACGACGGCGCGGAGGCGCACAACCCCGACAACCTGATGTGCCGGGCGATCAAGGCGATCAAGGACGCGGTGGGCAGCGACCTCGGCGTGCTGACCGACGTGGCGCTCGATCCCTACACCAGCCACGGGCAGGACGGGCTGGTCGACGACACCGGCTACGTGGTCAACGACGCGACTGTCGCGGTGCTGGTCGACCAGGCGATCAACCAGGCGAACGCGGGAGCGGACATCATCGCCCCTTCCGACATGATGGACGGGCGCATCCACGCGATCCGCATGGCGCTGGAGATGAACGGCCACCCCAACGTCCAGATCATGTCCTACGCCGCCAAGTATGCGAGCGCCTTCTACGGCCCGTTCCGCGATGCGGTGGGCAGCGGCGGGCTGCTCAAGGGCGACAAGAAGGCCTACCAGATGGACCCCGCCAACGGCGACGAGGCGCTGCGCGAGGTGGCGCTCGACATCGCGGAAGGGGCCGATTCGGTGATGGTGAAACCTGGCCTCGCCTATCTCGACATCATTTACCGCGTGAAGCAGCGCTTCGACGTGCCGGTCTTCGCCTACCAGGTGTCGGGCGAATACGCGATGATCGAGGCCGCGCAGGCCGCCGGCATCGGGGATCGCGACGCGCTGCTGATGGAGAAGCTGATCGCCTTCAAGCGCGCGGGCTGTTCGGGGGTGCTGACCTACCACGCGCCCCACGCCGCGCGCCTCCTCAATGGCTGAGGGCGCGCTTGCGACGACCCGCCTGATCCTGCGCCCGCCGGTGGCCGGCGACCTGCCGTGGATCCTCGCGGAGATGAACACGCACGGCGTGCTGCGGCACCTCGGCGGCGTGCGCCCGCCGGAAGCCGCGGCGGAGAACTTCGCTGGCGACATCGAAGCCTTTGCGCAAGGCGCGCACCTGCGCTGGACGGTGTGGCTGCGCGATGGCGAGACCCGCGTCGGCCGGGTCGGGCTGTTCACCCTGCGCAGCCCCGCCGCCCCGCCCGTCCTCCAGGGCCAGCGCGAGATCGGCTGGACCTTCGCGGAAGCGCATTGGGGACACGGCTACGCGACCGAGGCCGCGCGCGCGGTGATCGCCCATGCCTTCGGCGCACTCGCCCTGCCGGTGCTGTGGTCGCAGACGAGCGATTCCAACGTCGCCTCGACCCGGATGATGCAGCGCCTCGGCTTCACTCGCCGCCCGGAGCTCGATTACGTCGATCCCGACTACCCACCTGAGGACAATCCCACCACCGTGTGGTCGATGGACGCTCCCCCAAGGAACGCGCATGCCTGAGTTCCGCCACGACACCGCGCGTCTCACCTTGCGCGACTGGCGCGCCGACGACTGGGCCGCGTTCTGGCGCGTCACCAACACGCCGGCGGTGATGCGCTGGCTCGGCGGGGTGATGGACGAGGCCGGCATGGCGGCGGCGCGGGCGCGTGTCGAGGCCTATAACGCCGAGCACGGCCACACCTTCTGGGTGGTCGAGCGTCGGGAAGATGGCGTATTGCTCGGCTTTTGCGGGCTGAAGCGGAGCAACCAGCCAGGCGGGCCGCAGGGAATTATGGAAGTCGGCTGGCGGCTGCGCGAGGACGCCTGGGGGCAGGGATATGCCAGGGAGGCCGCCGCCGCCTCGCTCGACCTTGCCTTCGATCGCTTCGGGGAAGAGGAGGTGATTGCCCTGACGGTGGAGCGCAATACGCCAAGCTGGGGGCTGATGGTCCGGCTCGGCATGGAGCGGCGCGCGGATCTCGACTTCACGAGCCCCGACATCGACCCCGAGGACCCGGTCATCATCGTCTATTCGATCACCCGCGAAGCATGGCGCGCGCCTGCGTGACGGCAACCGTCCTCACCACCCCTCGACTGATCCTGCGCCAGATCGGCGAGGAGGATCTCGAGCCGCACATGGCGCTGCTCAACACATCGGCGGTGATGCGGCACCTCGGCGGGGTGCAGCCGCGGGAGGTGATCGCCGCCAAGCACGCTGCCTCGCGCGAGGGTTTCGCGCATCGTGGCTACGGCTTCATGATGATCGAGGAGCGCGCGACGGGCGAGCTCGTCGGCCATTGCGGCCTCAGGCATGTCTTCCACCCGCTCGCCCCCAACCCGCAGGACCACGAGATCGGCTGGCTGGTGCGCGAGGACCGCTGGCGGATGGGCTATGCCGAGGAGGCGATGCGCGCGGTGATCGACTGGGCTTTCACCGTCCACCGCGTGCCGCTGCTTGTCGCGCTGACCAGCGAGGCGAACGAGGGCAGCTGGCGGCTGATGGCAAAGCTGGGCATGACGCGCCGGCCCGCCCTTGATTTCCGCGACCCCGCGATGCCACTCGGCGAAGGCCCGACGATACGATATTCCCTCACCCGGGCTGAGTGGGAGGCCACCCGTTGATCCAGAGCGCGATGACCGACACCCCCGGCGTGACGTCACCACGGCGCTGGCTGTTCGCCGTCACGATCCTCACCGGGAGCTTTCTCCTGTTCCTCGTCCAGCCGCTGGTCGCGCGCATGGCGCTGCCGCGGCTGGGGGGTGCGCCCAACGTCTGGAACAGCGCGATGCTGGTCTACCAGGCGCTGCTGCTTGGCGGTTATGCCTATGCGCACCTGCTGTCGCGCCTCGCGGTCTCGCGGCAGGCGATGATCCACCTCGCGCTGTTGCTGGCGGCCGCGCTGACCCTGCCGATCGCGCTCCCCGACATCGCGCCGCCGCAGGCGGGGAGCGAGGCATGGTGGGTGCCCTGGCTGTTCCTCCTCACCATCGGGCCGCTGTTCTTCGTCGTCTCCGCGCAGGCGCCGCTGATGCAGGGCTGGTTCGCCGCGCACCCCCGGGCCGGCGATCCCTATCCTCTCTACGCCGCCTCGAACCTCGGGAGCTTCGCGGGACTGCTCGCCTATCCGCTCCTCGCCGAGCCGCTGCTGCCGATCGGCGCGCAGAGCGGGGCCTGGGCGGTGGGCTACGGGGCGCTGGTGGTGCTGGTCGCGCTCGCCGCCCTCGCGCGGCGCGGCGCGCCGGCTCCCGCCGCGCTGGCAACCGACGAGGCCGCGGGCGAGGCGCCTTCGGCCCGGCAGATCGCGCTGTGGCTGGCGCTTGCCGCGGTTCCTTCGGGGCTGATGCTCTCGACCACCACCCATCTCACCACCGACATCTTCGCGATGCCGCTCCTCTGGGTGATCCCGCTCGGGCTCTACCTCCTGTCCTTCTCGATAGCCTTCTCCGAGAAACGCAGGTTCGCCGATGCGCTCACCACAGCGGCGCCCGTCGTGCTGGCGGTGGGCGGGGGGCTCGCGATGCTCGGGTCGGCGGGGCACAGCATGATCGCGGTCGCGGCGAGCCTCGCGATGCTGTTCGCCGTATCGGTGGCACTCCACGCGCGGCTCTACGAGAGCCGCCCGGCCCCGGCGCGGCTCACCCAGTTCTATCTCGTCATGTCGGCGGGCGGGGTGCTTGGCGGGGCCTTCACCGCGCTCATCGCACCGCTGGTGTTCGACTGGACCTGGGAGCACCCGTTGCTGATTGTCGCCGCGGCCGCGCTGTTGCCGCTCGGTGCATTTTCGAAAGGCCTCGCCCGGGTGTTCCGCAGCCCCGATGCGCTGCGGCTGGGCACGATCGCGCTCCTCTTCCTCGTCTTCGTCGGCAGCCTCGGCTTCCACGCCGAATTCGTCGAGGACCCCAGGTGGAACATCCGCAAGATCGCCGCCTTCGCCGTGCTGATCGGCGCCACCACGCTGCTGGCGGCGCAGCGGTGGAGCTATGTCGGCGGGGCCCTCGCGCTGGTCGCGGCGATGGGCGCGATGACTCAGGCGCACCTCACCTTCGCGCAGGCCCGCAGCCGCAGCTATTTCGGCATCTACACCGTCAACGACACGCCGAGTGGCGAGCGGCGGCTGAAGCACGGCACCACACTCCACGGCGTGCAGTGGCTCACGCCGGGCAAGGCAAGGCAGGCGACGAGTTACTACGGCGCGCTCTCGGGCGTCGGCCTGACCTTGCGCGCTGCCGACCGGCTCTACGGCCCCGCCGCGCGGGTGGGTGTGGTGGGCCTCGGGGTCGGCACGCTCGCCTGCTACCGCAAGCCGGGGCAGGACTGGACCTTCTTCGAGATCGACCCCGAGGTGCTCGGCTATTCGACGCGGCGCCAGTTCACCTTCCTCGACAGCTGCGCGCCGGCGGCCCCCGTGGTGATCGGCGATGCGCGCCTGAAGCTCGAGGCGATGACGGCGGACAGCTTCGATGTCCTCGTGATCGACGCCTTCTCATCGGACGCGATACCCCTCCACTTGCTCACCGAGGAGGCAGCGCGCGTCTACTTCCGCACGCTGGCGAAGGACGGGGTGCTGCTGATCCACATCTCCAACCGCTTCATCAAACTGGAGCCGGTGCTCGCCGCGCTCGCCCGCGAGCAGGGCCTTGCCGCCGCGATTCGCGCCGACCGGCCGCAGCAGGCGCACCTCTCGGCCTCGGACTGGGTGGTGCTGACGCGCGATCCTGCCAGGCTCCGCGCGCTCACCGGGCAGGGCGGCTGGCGCCCGCTGGTGAAACCCGCCAACGACGTGTGGCGCGACGACTACGCCTCGATCCTGCCGCAGATCATGTGGTCGAACTTCCTTTAAGGAGCCGCTTATGCATCGTCCCGGCGTGAACATCGTCCCCATCCACGGCAAGACCCCCAAGATCGACGACAGCGCCTTCATCGCGCCCGGCGTCACGATCATCGGCGACGTGACGATCGGGGCGGGCTCGTCGATCTGGTACAACTGCGTGCTGCGCGCCGACGTCTCGCGGATCGTGATCGGGGAGCGCAGCAATGTTCAGGACGGCAGCGTGCTCCACTGCGACCCGCCGCGCCCCGGCGACCCCGAGGGCTCGCCACTGATCATCGGCGACGATGTGCTGATCGGGCACATGGCGATGGTGCACGGCTGCACCATCCACGACCGCGGCTTCGTGGGCCTCGGCGCGATCGCGATGAACAAGGCGGTCATCGGCTCGGACGCGATGCTTGCGGCGGGGGCGATGCTGACCGAGGGCAAGGTGATGGCCGAGCGCGAGCTGTGGGGCGGGCGTCCGGCGAAGAAAATGCGCGATCTCGACGATGCGGCTATCATGGGGATGCGGATCGGCACCGCGCACTATGCCGAAAACGCCAAGGTCCATGCAGCGGCGGTGGCGGCCGCGCTGAAGTAATGGCGCGGCCGCCGGCGCAGCTGCCGGAAGCTGAGGCGTTGAGGGTGCGGCTCGACGCCAAGGGGCGTCTCGCCGTCAAGGTGACGCCCGGTGCGCGCGAGGAGAGCGTGATGCTCACAGCGGAGGCGGTGCTGGTGAGAGTGCGCGCCCCCGCCGACAAGGGCGCGGCGAACGCGGCGGTGCTGGCCTTGGTGGCGCGGGCGCTCGGGCTTCCGCCCTCGCGGGTGAGGCTGGTGCGCGGCGGCGCGTCGCGGGAGAAGCTGCTCCAGATCGTGGATTAGCGCTCGACCAAGAACGCAAATCCCCACAGCGCCATGGCAGCGAGGAAGGCAGCACCAGCGGCCGCCACGGGTGCGAGGAGGCAGAGGCTTCCGCCTGCCGCCGCGCCCAGCGCAAGGGCGCTCCACAAGAGACCGTAGCCGCGGGTAGAGGGCAGGGGTCTGCCGCCGATCCACCCCGCCATTCCCTGACCGAAGCGCACCAAGGCGCCAGTCATGTAGGTCACGCCGACCGTCACCTCGCCGTCGCGGGCGAAAACGTTGTTGGCGCAGCCCATCGCTGCCGCAGAAAGCGCGAGGAAGGGCACCGCCCACCCGCTTGCCAGGCTCGCCGCGCCCGCGCCGAGCAGCCCGGCGACCAGCCCGAGCAGCACCCGCTTGTGCCGTCCGGCAAAGCGCGCGCCGATCAGCGCCCCGGCAATCACGCCCGTCAGGAAGCACCCGATCAGCGCGAGCGGGGCGAGCGCCAGCACCGGCTGACGGGCGAGCTCCACCCCCATCCTCGTGGTGTTGCCCGACATGAAAGAGGTGAAATAGCCCCCGGCGACCACGAAGCCGGTCGCATCGACCAGCCCCGCCAATCCCGCAAGGCCGAAGGCAAGGCGCTGGCGGGCGGGCTCGTAACGGTGCATCGCTGCCCTGCCTCCCGCGCCGTACCCGTCAGGCGGCGGGCTGCTTGGCGTACTGGAACATGTAGCCCACGAAATCCGCCTTCCCGAGCGGCACACCCTCCATGCGCAGGATCGCATAGGCGGCCATCAGATGGAAATAGGCCTGCGGCACCGCCCAGTCGCGGCAGTACTCGTGGGCGCGCATCAGGAAGGCCATGCCGTTGGGCAGGGTGAAATCGACCGCCTCGCCCGAGGCCGGCCAGCTGCCCGGATCGGTCGCCGCCAGGAGCTTTTTCGCGGCGGCGATGCGGTCATGCGCCTCGGCGAAGGTGGTGATGTCGCTCCCGTCGAGGCTAAGACCGCCGCCGCCCATCCGGTCGAGCGCGACGATGACCTGGTCGATGGTGAAACGGATCTGGGTGTGGAGCGCGAACATGTCGGGCGCGAGCCGCGATTGCAGAAACGCCTCGCCCTTTGCGTGCGCTTCCGCCTTGGTCACGAGGTGATCGAGCGTGCCTAGGACATTGCCGAAGGTGGCGAGGGCGGCGGTGGCGTAGGACATGGCTGGCTCCCTGTGTGTTGCGGCGGGTTACGCCGAGGAAGAGGCTTAATCAATCGGCACATCCCTCGTCATTGCGAGGAGCCGCAGGCGACGAAGCAATCCATCGATCGACCGCTCCGCATGCTTGGAGGGTAGTCCACGGACTGCTTCGCTCCGCTCGCAGTGACGAGAGGAAAGGTCAGTCCTTTATCAGCGCCTTGAGCGCGTCGATCCGGTCGGCCTCGTGCGCGAGCTTGTCCCAGCGGATGCGGTGGATGCGGGGGAAGCGCATGGCGAGGCCCGACTTGTGGCGCTTGCTGGCGTGGACGCTGTCGA
>JBJTSG010000308.1:0-3059 GCA_046076505.1 Erythrobacter sp.
GCCTTGCGGTCGTCGATCAGGCCCTTGATGTAGTGCTGGAACTCGACGAGGCTCCGCGCACATTCCTTCTTGCGCTCGTGGTCGACCATCTGGCTGAAGCGGTCGACTGCAGCGTCCGACCAGGTCTTCACCCGCTTGGGATCGTCCTCGAGTCCGATTTGCCCGGCGATCATTGCCACCGGCAGCGGCACGCCGAACTCCTCGACGAATTCGCACTCGCCCCGGTCGGCGAAGGCCTCGATCAGCTCGATCGACTTGGCGCGCATGTCCGCCTCGATCGCGTTCACGCGCGGGGCCGAGAACGCGAGATTGACGAGCTTGCGGTTGCGGGTGTGGATCGGGTGATCGGCGGTGAGCAGGGTGGGCAGGTCCGGCCAGCCTTCGGCGAGGATGGCCTGGATATCCTCGTCCGCCTCGCGGCCCATCAGTGCGGTGAAGTCGTTGGAGAAGACCTCGGGCTTGGCCGCCGCCTCGCTGCACAGATCGTAGGAATAGACGACCCAGGTGTTCATCCCCTCGAGGTGCTCGATCGCGATCCCCCTCTCGTGCACCTCGCGGTAATGGTCGAAGGGATCGATCAGTGTTTCAGGCGCGAACATGTTGCCTTGGGGCTTGTTCATTGGCTGCGGCTCCGGACCCTTGGGTTTTGTCCGGTCAGCCTAGCCAGACCGGCGCGGGAGAGGCGATGCGCGTTTCTGTTAGGATTGCCGCAGATGCCGGTTCAGGCGGCGAATTCGCGCTGGAATTCAAGCATGTCGAAATAGTCGCGCCAGCCGGTGATGCGGCCGTCGGCGCCCAAATCGAAGGTGCCCATCACCCGGATTGCGGCGTGGCGGCCGTCCTTGAAGGTGAAGCCGTCGGTGCGTTCGGTGAGGACCTGGTTGCCGTTGGCGGCAATCGCGTGGACCTGCCAGTCGCAGCCCGAGACATTGGCGAGGAAGCCCTCGACCATCGCCCGCATCGCGGCAGTGCCGCGGATCGGCTCCATGGGGATGTTGTGGTAGACGATGTCGTCGGCGCACAGCGCCATCATCGCGTCGATGTTGCAGGCGTTCCAGTGGCCGATGAAGGCGAGGACGGTCTCTTGCGGGGTCATTGGTTTCCTCCGGAGGTGTAGTCGAACGCCTGGCGCAGCATTTGCCGGACGTGGGGATCGGCATAGGTCGCGGGCCCGTCGCCGAATTGCAGGTAGACGAGCGGGGCGGGGCAGGTGCGGCTCTCCCAGGCGACGATGTTGCTGCCGGGCGGGTGGTCCCAGCCTTCGTTGCTGAACATCGCGCCTGCGACGGCATTGGCGGCAGAGTAGAAATTGTCGCGCGTGAAGGCGAAGCCTTCGGCGCGGATCAGTGGGGTGAAGGCGCGCTCATCGATAGGGCAGAGGTAGAGCTCGTCGGTGACGGGGAAGCTTCGCGGCAGGCCCCGCGTCACCGGGTGATCGGCGAGGATGCGCGCCTCGTAGGTGACATCGTGGCGATAGCCCGAGTCCGGCCCGTGCGGCCCTCGCTGATAGTGGAACTGCCCTCCGAGCCATTCGTGCCATTCCGGCCATTCGGCCCACCCGGCGAGCGCGTGGTGCATCGCCACCGCGCCCTTGCCTGCGGCGAAGCGGGCCGAGACCGCTTCGCGGAAGGCGGGCGAAGGTGGCCGTGTCTCCACACCGCCTTCGCCAAAGCTGTAGCCCGCCATGTCGTAGAACAGCAGCGCGTCGGCGGTGCGGATGGCCTCCGTCGCGTCAGCCTCGCCGCCTTCCGGGTGGACCAGGTGGGTGACTTCCCATTCGCCCAGCGCGTCCAGCACTTCGCCGAACGGGCCGGCTTCGTAGGGGTGCCCGCCCGACAGGACCAGCAAGGACCGCATCAGGCGATCTTGAGGATCATCTTGCCGTCGTTGGTGCCAGCGAACAGCCGCATGAAGCTGTCGAAGGCGTGCTCGAGCCCCTCGTCGACGTGCTCGTCGATGGTGAGTTTGCCCTGTGCCGCCCACTCCGCCATCTTCGCCGCGCCCTCGCCGAAGCGGGGCACGTAGTCGGCGACCAGCAGGCCGCGGATCTGCGCGCGCTTGACGATCAGCTGCCACAGGTTGCGGATGCCGCGCGGGGCCGTGTTGTATTCGCTGATAAGGCCGCACAGCCCGACGCGGGCGTAGAGGTTGAGGTTCATCAGCCCCGCGTCGAGGATGATCCCGCCGACGTTCTCGAAGATCACATCCACCCCATCCGGGCAGGCCTCGGCAATCGCCTTGGTGAGCGCGGCTTCATCCTTGCCGCGATAGTCGATGGCGGCGTCGAAGCCATATTTCTCCGTGAGGCGCGCGCACTTCGCCGGGCCGCCCGCGATGCCGACCGTGCGGCAGCCGTGAATCTTGGCGAGCTGGCCGACGAGGCTGCCCACCGCACCCGCTGCGCCGGTGACGAGCACGGTCTCGCCCGGCTTGGGCTCGCAGACCTCGAGAAAGCCGAAATAGGCCGTCATTCCCACTGCGCCGAAGATCGACAGGTAGTTGGTAACGCTCGGGACCATTTCGGGATCGATGGGCTGGGTGAAGCCGCCGGCGACGCCGATGGAATAATCCTCGAGCGCGTTCAAACCCATCACCCACTGGCCGGGCGCGAAGTCCGCACTGCGGCTTTCTTCGACCACGCCGATGGTGCTGGCGCGCACGGGATCGCCCAAGGGGATCGGCGGCATGTAGTTGCCCTCGGCATCCATCCACCCGCGCATTGCCGGGTCGAGCGAGGCGTAGTGGTTGCGGATCAGGAACTGGCCCTCGGCGAGTTCGGGCGTCAGCTCGGAGACGAGTTCGAAATCCTCCTTGACCGGGGTGCCGTCGGGGCGGCGCTGGAGGAGGAAGCGGCGATTGGTGGGCACGGTGCAAAACTCCGTTCGTGCTGAGCCTGTCGAAGCACTGTCCTGCTTCCGGCGCGGGGGTCAGAAGAAAGTGGGGCCCTTAGACAGGCTCAGGGCGAGCGGGCGTTGGTGATGAGCTCAGGCCGGCTCCAGCTTCACCGGAATGGCGCTTTGCAGGCTCTGGCCGGTGATCGGGTCGTAGTCGACCACCTC
>JBJTSG010000309.1:0-5101 GCA_046076505.1 Erythrobacter sp.
ATTCGCCGAGCTTTTCCTGCGTGAACTTCGCCTTCCACACCAGGTAAGGCCGCCCGGAAATGTCGAGCGCCACGCGAGATAGCGTCTCGTCCATCGGCGAATAGGCCGCGCCGTAGCGCCCGATGCCCGCCTTGTCGCCGAGCGCCTGGGTGATCGCCTGCCCCAATGCGATCGCCGAATCCTCGGTGGTGTGGTGCTGGTCGACATGAAGGTCGCCCTCCACCTTCATCGTCACGTCGATCAGCGAATGGCGGCTGAACTGTTCGACCATGTGGTCGAGAAAGCCGATGCCGGTGGAGACGCCATAGGCGCCCGTGCCGTCGAGATTGACGGCGATGGCGATTCTGGTCTCGGTGGTGTTGCGCTCTACCGAGCCGGTGCGGGCGGGGAAGCTGGCCATGGCTCGCGCTATAGTCCGCTTGCGCTCCAAGACAAGCGGCAGGCGCTCGCCGGGTTGCCTTCGTCTTTCAATCGTATGTCAAGCGGGGCGGCAGCAAAGCACTTGACCAAGTCGGCGTGTCACGCCACCAATTCGCAGCGATGAGCAGCGACACGCCCGACAGCCTGATCCCCTACGACGAGATCGTGCAGGAAGCCCTGCGCGCAGTCGTCGGCCGGGTGCTGGGCTCGATCGTCGGCGGCGGCGGCACCCTGCCGGGCGCGCATCACTTCTATATCACCTTCAAGACCGGGGCGCCCGGGGTCAACATCCCGCCGCACCTGCGCTAACGATTCCCGGACGAGATGACGATCGTCCTCCAGAACAAGTTCTGGGACCTGGAAGTCGGCCCGCAGAGCTTCTCCGTCAGCCTCACCTTCAATCAGGTGCCGGCGAAGCTGACGATCCCCTTCGCCGCGATCACGGCCTTCGTCGATCCGGCAGTCGATTTCGGCCTCCAGTTCCAGGCCGCGGTCGACGAGCTCGAGCCCGAGGCGCACGACGATGCCGAGAACGATGGCCCCGACAGCGATCCCGACGGCTCGAACGTTGTCAGCATCGATTTCGGCCGCAAGAAATAGGCACGCATGAAGCGGGGCAGGCGCACGGCGTCTCAGGTCGAGGGCAGCGCGCCCGACAAGCCCCGCGCCAAGCTCCCGCTGCCCAGCCAAGAGCCTTCGACGAACATCCTGATCGCCGACATCGTGCTGCGCGCGGCCGGTGGCCTCTTGCGCGACAGGCTTGAGAAAGGCCTCGTCACCCGCAACCACGACGATGATCCCAAGGCCAAGCGGATGATCGAGAAGCGCGGCATCACCACCAGCGCGATGATGTGGGGCGCGAGCCGCCTGGCGCGCCGCTCGCCGATCGGGCTTGCGGTGGTGGCAGGCGGGCTCGCTGCCAAGGTCTTCTACGACCGCGGCAAGCAGCTCGAGAAGCAGCGCGGGCCCAAGGTGCCGCCGAAGGACGAATCCTGATCGCGGCTTGATTTCGCCGCCGCCTTTGGTGCAACGGGCGCCATGGGCGACTCCTCACAGCAAACAGCCGACACGCTCCAGCGCCGGGGCTTGATGTTCATCCTCTCCTCGCCCTCGGGCGCGGGCAAGACGACCCTCTCGCGCATGCTGCTGGCGCGCGACGACGAGATCCGGCTCTCGGTCAGCGCCACCACCCGCCCGCCGCGTCCCGGCGAAGTCGACGGAACACATTACCACTTCGTCTCCGACGCCGAGTTCGACCTGATGGTCGAGGAGGACGACTTCTACGAGTGGGCCCATGTCTTCGGCCATCGCTACGGCACGCCCAAGGGCGAGATCCGCGCTGCACTGAAGGAAGGGCAGGACTTCCTCTTCGATATCGATTGGCAGGGCACCCAGCAGCTCTACCAGAAGGACCAGCAGGACGTGGTGCGGGTGTTCATCCTGCCCCCTTCGATCGACGAGTTGCATCGCCGCCTCAAGGGCCGCGCCACCGACAGCGCCGCGGTCATCGCCGCCCGCATGGAACGCGCGCGCGCCGAGATAAGCCACTGGGACGGCTACGACTACGTCATCATCAACGACGACGTCGACGTGTGCTTCGAGAAGGTCCGCGCAATCCTCGAGGCCGAGCGGATGAAGCGCGCGCGCCAGACGGGGCTCATCCCCTTCGTGCGCGGGCTGATGGCCTGATCCAGGTGATGGCTTCGAGGAGTCATCCCCTGTTCAACCGCCCACCAGCACACCCCCCCACCTGACCATCTGGAGCGCCGCACATCCGCCCGCCTCCACAATCCTGAGAGAGAGAATACCGATGAAGGTCCGAATTCTGGTCCCGATCCTGTCGACCGTCTGCGTCGCCGCGCTCGCCGTGCCGGCCGTTGCCCACGCGGGAGGAACCGCCATCACTGCTGCCGCACCCGCCAAGAGCAAGAAATCGCCGACGAAGGCCGCCGCGAAGCCCGCTCTCAAGGCCACCGGCCCCTTCGCGTCCGTGAGCACCCTGCCCTTCCAGGCGCCCGATTTCACGAAGATCAAGGAGACCGACTACCTCCCCGCCTTCGAGCAGGGCATGGCGATCCAGCGCGCCGAGGTCGACGCGATCATCGCCAACAAGGCCGCGCCGACCTTCGAGAACACCATCGTCGCGCTCGAGACCTCGGGCCAGATGCTGGGCCGGGTGAGCCGCGTGTTCTTCGCCCTGACCGGCGCCAACACCACCGACGCGCTCGACAAGATCGACACCGAGGTCAGCCCCAAGCTTGCCGCGCACAATGACGCGATCAACCTCGACCCCAAGCTCTTCGCCCGGGTCAAGGCGGTTTACGACAACCGCGCCGCGATGAGCATGACCCCCGAGGACGCGCGCCTGCTCGTGCGCACCTACGAACAGATGGTCCACGCCGGCGCGATGCTGACGGATGCCCAGCGCGAGCAGGTCAAGGCGATCAACACCCAGCTTTCGACGCTGACCACGCAATTCGGCCAGGCGGTGCGCAGCGCCACCAACAGCCAGCCGCTGATCGTGAACACCAGGGAAGAGCTTGCCGGGCTGTCCGAGTCGGACATCAAGGCCGCCTCCGACCTCGCCGCCTCGAAGGGGCAGCCGGGCAAGTACGCGATCGCGCTGCAGAACACGACCCAGCAGCCGCTGCTGCCCGCGCTCGAGAACCGCGCCACCCGCGAGGCGCTGTTCAAGGCGAGCTACCACCGCGCCGACGGGCAGGCTTCGGCCGCGAACGACACCCGCCTGCTCGCCGCCCGCATCGCCGAGCTGCGCGCGAGGAAGGCCGCCCTGTTCGGCGCGCCGGACTGGGCCACCTACGCGATGTACGACCGCATGGCGAAGACGCCCAAGACCGCTCTCGACTTCATGGAGCAGATGGTCCCCGCCCTTGCTGCCACCCAGCGCCGCGAGGCGGCAGAGCTGACCGCGGCGATCGCCAAGGACGGCGGCAATTACGAGGTTCAGCCGTGGGACTGGTACCTCTATGCCAACCGCATCAAGGCGGAACGGTTCGACCTCGACGAGGACGCGGTCGCGCAGTACTTCCAGATCGACAAGGTGCTGGAAGACGGCGTGTTCTTCGCCGCGAACAAGCTCTACGGGATCAGCTTCAAGAAGCGCACAGACCTTCCGACCTACCATCCCGACGTGTCGGTCTACACCGTCTACGACAAGGACGGCTCGGAGATGGGGGTGTTCTACTTCGACCCCTACCAGCGCCCCTCCAAGCGCGGCGGCGCGTGGATGAGCAATTTCGTCGAGCAGAGCCACCTCGCGGGTACCAAGCCGGTGATCTACAATGTGCTCAACATCCCCAAGGCGGCGCCGGGCGAGGTGCAGCTGGTGAGCTTCGACAACGTCACCACCATGTTCCACGAATTCGGCCATGCGCTTCACGGCCTGTTCGCCGACCAGCGCTACGTCTCGATCTCGGGCACGGCGACGGCGCGCGACTTCGTCGAGTACCCGAGCCAGGTCAACGAGGTATGGGCGACCGATCCGGTGGTGCTCAAGAACTACGCCAAGCACTACAAGACCGGCGAGACCATCCCCTCGGCGATGATCGAGAAGATCCAGGCAGCGGGCAAGTTCAACCAGGGCTACGACTTTGGCGAGGTGGTGGAAGCCGCGCTCCTCGACATGAAGTGGGCCGCGCTCTCGCCGGAACAGGCCGCCGCGATCGAAACCCCCGAGAAGGTCGACGCCTTCGAGGACAAGGCGCTGAAGGAGCTGGGGCTCGAGGTGGGCGTGGTGCCGCCGCGCTACCGTTCGACCTACTTCAACCACATCTTCAGCGATCCCGAAGGCTACTCGGCGGGTTACTACAGCTACCTGTGGACCCAGATGCTCGACCAGGACAGCCGCAAGTGGTTCCGCGACAATGGCGGCCTCACCCGTGCGAACGGTGACCACTACCGCGCCACGGTGCTGAGCCGCGGGGGCACGATGGACTACTTCGAGATGTTCAAGAACTTCGCGGGCCGCGCGCCCGACGTGACCCCGATGCTCGAGGCGCGCGGTCTGCTCGAGCCGGCGAAATAGGGCACGATGCGGACGCTGCCGCCGGTCACTCCGGTGGCAGCTCGTCCGGGCCGCGGCCGGGCTCGTCGATGTCGGGCGGGGTCGGTTCGGTCTCGGGCGGCGTCGGCTCGGCAGGCTGGGCCGGCGGCTCGGGCGGCGTTTCCACGGGCTGCGGGTCGGGCTCGATCGTGTCGGGGCTCGGCGAGGGGATGGTGGCCATGGGCGGTCTCCGTGGTTTGTGGGCTGTCCTGAAGAAACCCGCCCGGAGCCGGAAAGGTGCCGCTGCGCTCGCGCTGCTCACCCGATGTGCGCGTCGCTCTGACGATCAGGCTGCAAGGGAAAAGGGCCGCCGGAGCGATCCGGCGGCCCTTTTCCTTGCGCGGCGGCGGGCGGCGAATCGCTGCAAACCAAGGCCATGTCAGGGTCCCCTCCCCAAGCTTCACTGTTTGATGATCCCCAGCCGGAACCCCGGCCGGTCGGCGTGGCGGAGCCGGCGCCAGTCCCGCCTGAGTCCCCATCCCCATCCCCGGCGAAGGGCGGCGGCTACTCCGCCAAGGATATCGAGGTCCTTGAGGGACTGGAGCCCGTGCGAAAGCGGCCGGGCATGTACATTGGCGGGACGGACGAGCGGGCCCTGCACCACCTCTTCGCCGAGGT
>JBJTSG010000310.1:0-9410 GCA_046076505.1 Erythrobacter sp.
ACTCGTCGAGCTCGGCCGGCTTCAGGCCCGCCGGGTCGGGGCTCGCGAGCAGGTTGCGACTAGCCAGGCATTCCCCCCAGGACGGGTGCGACCACACGAACCGCCCATCGTTGACCTTGCGTGCCAGGCCGAGGTCTCGCACGGCCTGCAGCCAGGCGGCACGCTCATCCGCGCCCAGCCACGCGGCGACACGGGTCTCGGGCACTTCCACCGCGCAGCGGGCGCGCGCCTCAGTGCCGGCACGGGCCTCCTGCCGCCACTGCTCGTCGGCCTGGCGGAACAGCGTTCGCAGCAGCAGGCCCTCGCAGGGCAGGTTGCGCAAACCGTGGCCGAGCCAGGTGTCGCGGTCTTCGATCGCTTTGCGGTCGCCCAGGGTCAGCAGCCGCTGGTTCTGGAAGACCGCGTGCACCGGTTGATTCTCCCTGCGCTGTATCGCGCGCCACAGGCGCTGCCACAGCCAGGCCGTGTACAGGCTGGCGCGATCCGCATAGAGCCGGCCGTCAGCTTGCTCGAGCAGTTCACACTGGCCGTCCAGGTGCATCGGCACGCGGCACAGCGCGAGGGTGGCGGCGTTCTCGGGCGCGTTCAGCGCGGCCCAGTGCCTGTCAGCCGCGCCGGGCCGGTTGCAAAAACGCAGGTCGAGGTACTGGTGCACCTGCGGCGGCTCCCATTGCAGCACCTGTACACGCGCGAGCCTGATGTTCTGGTCCAGCGGGTCGAACGGGTGGTGGGTGCGCGTCACCATCAGCAACGGCAGCGGTTTATCGCCGGGCAGGGTGCGCAGCGCATGAAAGACTTCGCGCGCGCGGTCTTCCCGCACGCCGGCCGGCCCGGTCTTCAACTCGTTCAGGCCGTCGAGCAGCAGCCGCAGACGGATGCGGCCACCGGCCTCGGCGCCTTCGAGCAGGTCACGGAGCCGCTGCACCGCCGGGAATTCAGCGTGAACGAAACGGCGCAACCACGCGCGGATGGACTCGGCGGCGTCTTCGCCCTCTGCCGGCCCGGGCACGGCCGACAGCGGCACGTACAGCGGCAGTTCATCCGGGTCGCGGCCGTCGGCCAGGTCGCGCAGCGCGCGGATGCACAGGGCCTGCTCGTGATGCCGCAGCAGCGTGGTCTTGCCGGCGCCGGGCTCGCCGCGGATCAGAAAGGCGTCGGGGCGGCGGCTGTCGGGGGCGGCCAGAAGCTGCTGCAGGTTCGAGTAGGACTGCGCCGCGGCAGTGCTTGCGTCGTTCGACCGGCCGCCCTGAGGCTCCCGCTCCACGCTCAGCGGAACGAAGCGGAGCTGAAGTTGCCCGTCCTGCTCGCGGGCCCAATGCGCCCAGCGCGCGAGCAGGTAGTGCGCAAGGCTGGTGGTGCGGGTGCATTGTGAGTCCAGGACCGCATCGATGATCGCGGCATCGACCAGCGGGCCCGCGGGGTCCTTGTCGAGATCGGCCTGCAACAACGCCTCGTGCAGCGCGCGTTGGGCATCGTTCATCGATGCGCAGGTGCGGGCCACGTCGGCGACCAGGTCCGCCAGGGAGCCGTGGCGCTCGATGGCGGGAGGCTGAAGGATCTGACGGGCCGTGCCTGCATCCGCCTCTGGCTGAGCCGAAGGATCGATACTCTGTCTGGGCGCGACGCGCACCTTCAGCGGTTGCTCCGGGCCCAGCGCGTGGCTGAACACGCGCAGCGCCGACGCCTTTGCTGGCACGCTGCCGACGACATCCAGTTGCCCGCCGGTATGAAGGCGCGCGGTGACGGCCACGCGCATCAGCGTGCCGCGGTCGATGGCCGCGAGGTCCTTGCGCAACGCGCTGCGGGCGGCCACGAGGTTGTCTCGCAGCAGCCACAGCGCCGCGAGCCCGATGGCCGCGCCTGCCGAGTTGCCCTTCAGGCCGCCCAGACTTTGTGTCCGCGGCAGCAGGTCCCAGGCCAGCGCGGTGTCTTGCGGGTCGAACGACGACGATGGCTCGACCACGGTGTGCAGCCATGTCGTAGCGTCGTCGAGGGCATCCTGAAATTCGCGGTCAATCGGCGTGATCGCGCTGCAAGGGGCCGCCACAAAGCGCAGCCGCGCGCCGTGCAGGGGCAGGCGCCAGAGATTCAGCGTCGCCACGACGCCCCGTTCGCCAGCGGCTTCGTCGCTGCCGACCAGAAGCGCGAGCAGGCGGCAGGTGTCGGCCTTCGCCACCGACGGACCGAAGCGCCACCGGTCGGGGACGGATGCCCGATCGAGGCGCGCGGCGGCCTGGCTCAGCCAGGCACCGCGGATGGCGACGACTTCGGCGTCCGCGCCCCGTGAGGCGCTCGGCACGCCCGCGTCGGCACGTCCGGCCGCCAGCGCGATGTAGTCGAGCGCCAGGCTGAACAGATGGCTCGGCCGCTCTACCCAGCGCCCTTGCGAGGCCGTGATGACCAAATCGGCATGGTTCGCCGCGGCGTACAGCCGTTCGCGGTCTGCCGGGTTGCCGTGCATCGCCGCGAACCAGCATGCGTCCAACCAGGGCGGCGTGCCGCCGGCCGGGCGGGTGAAGCGGGACGGAACGGCCCGCTCGGCGTCGCCCAGGAAGCGTTCAAACGACGGGCGGTCCATCGGCCTGCGCTGCCGGCACCGCGGCGCCGTCGTCGGTGAAGTCGTGCAGCTCGATCACGCCGCCGCGCAGCGCATCGGCGACGCTCTGATCGACTGTGTGCCTGAGCGTGACCCCGCGCCGCTGGACTTCGCCAAGAGTGGACCCGCTCCAGGCGGTGTCGTTCGGCAAATGCTTGGCGCCAAGCCGCAGCAGCAAAGGACGGTGCGTGTGCGGCACCAGCGCGAGCACCAGTTCATCGCGGCCGGCCCAGCGCGTGCCCCAGAGGCTGACATCCACGGTGAGGCATCGGCGGCTGGGATTGCCGGGTTCGGCCTGTGAATAGACCTCGATCCTGCCGTCGGGATCTGGGGGGGCACGCCAAGATCCCCTCTCCGATCGCAGTTCCAGCACCATGATTGGCTCGCCGCGGGGCGCCGTAGCGTCCGGATGCGGAGCCGTCGATACGTCGTTCACCGCCTCCGGCGCCGACGATGCCGCCAACGGCAGCGCGTCGTCGTACTCCAGGTCGGACCAATCGCGCGATCCGGGCGCAAAGGAAGGTGCGCGCGGGGCCGTGGGCGACGTGTTCGTTGTGGATACCGACGTGAATGGCAGCACCTGGGCCCCAACGGAGGGACCGTCAGTTGGCTCCTGGGCGTCCGCCAGCTCCCCCGCCTCCCCAGTGTCGCTGAAAATCGCGTCGAGCTCGGCTTTGCCATGCAGGTCGACGAAGGCCTTGCTCCACGCTTTGAAGGCTCTCGCTTCATCGTCGATGAAGGACTGGTTCTGGCCGGTGCTATCGAGCGGCGGCGGTGATTGACGGCCGTCGAACAGCCAACCGGCCTCGACCAAGCCATCGGGCCGGCTCAACTCGCGCACGATCGGCGCCACCGAAAGCCCGGTCAGGCGCCGGATGCGCAGCCGCCTGCGGCGCTCGCGGTCCGGCGGCGCGCCCAACCATTGATGGATGACGCCACTGGACAGGTCGTGGAAGACATGCACCTGTGGCGCGTGGCCGTCCAGGGCCTCGCACAGTGCGGTGTCCAGTTCGCCCGGTGCGACGAAGCGGACAAGGTCGTGACGCAGGCGCCAGACGATATAGAGCTCATTGGATTTCCCGAGCTCGGCTTTGATTTTGGCGCCGCGTCCCGCGCAGTCGCTGCAGACGATCCATCGTTCGGGCGCGAGCGGTTGCGCCAGGAGTGACGTTGAGACGTTCATCGTGCGTTTCCTTCTTGAGCTTGATGCGGCAGCACAAGCGAGGCTTTTGCGGCTGCCCGGTTGACCGCGTCGATGCCCTGCTCGGACATCCAATGGGTGTATTCGATAAGGCGCCGCATCCTCGGCGCAAAGACGCGTGCCGCGTCGGCCGGCGGGACGCAACGATCGATGAAGCTGCCATTGGCGTCGTCCACGGCCAACCCGCCTCGCTTCAGCTCGGGGAATATCCGCCTCTGTCCGGTCAGCTTGTAGTGCAGAAAGACGAAGGCATCGCGGTTGAATCCAAGCACATCCAGGGTGGGCGCGGCCAGCGGGTCGGTCAGCAGGCTGGCGACTTCGCGGGCGAGTTCGACAACATCCGAAGCCAAGCCAGCGAGCGGCCCGTTGGCGTCGCCGTCGACAAAGGCAAAGAGCGCGACCGCCTCCGCGCGGGTTTGCGCCTCGAGTCCGAGTTTGTAGATATTGAAGCAGTCCGGAAGCTCGTCGGCTTTGGCCTGCCAAGGGTTGTCGGGGCTCGTACTTGCTGTGTAACAAGGCGCGATCTTTGGCAGGCATGCCACCAGCCCTGCCGCGGTCGCAGCCAAACCGTCGCGATTGTCGCGCTCGTCGCGGACAATGCGGCGCAGGATCGCGCGCACATGCTTGAAGAATCTCGGGAGCTGGCTCTTCTCCAGATGTAGGTCACTCGCCATCCAGCCGATGTGGCTGAATAGCAGCTTCAGGAACAACATCGCAAGAAGGGGCCAGGCGCCGGCCGGCGACTTACAGCGCCTCGCGACGAATTCGCGATCGGCATCGTTCGGGGCCGGGAACTCGTCTTCGGCATCCGGTTGCATGCCATCGCAACACGCGCTGTCGTAGTGGGGCGCGGCGAACGGGTGCAGGTAGCCAAGCTCCCTCTCGTCAAGGCGAGGGCGCGCCGCGCCAGGATGGGCAGAGAAGGCGCGCATGTCTTCACTGCGCTTTCGCTTCAACACCTCGACCAGTTCCTCGAAAAACGCCGCGTGCTCGTTCGATCCGCCTGTGCTCTCGAAGTAAAGCATCGCGATCGCGTCGAACAACATCGGAAGGTCGTCAACCAGCGCCTCGAGCCCCAGCTCAGGCGCCTGGTGTCGCGACGCCCACTCGACCGGTGCTACCCAAAGATGCTGCGGGAGGTCTTCGCTCTCCGGCTTCTGTGTCGCTTTCTCGCCGAACACTTCGGAGAGCATGCGCATGGCCCGCTCCGCGCGGACGGCATGGGTCAATCCGAGCCCGATCAGCGCAGGCCGGCGCGGAAAGCGCCGCGGTACCCTGGGACCGGCGGGAAACGGCAGGCACCCGAAGTGCTGCATGTGCGCCACGAGGTTTTCTCCCAACCGGATCAGCTCCGCCAAGCGATCCGGTTCGCCTTTCACCCACTGCCCGACCACCGACTGGAGGAGTTCGAATGCGCGTTTGTGCGCTTGCAGCGGCGGCGTATTCGAGATGGTGCCGTCGCCCGAAGTCGAGACAATGCCCCTGCTCGGCGAACCATTCGGAGCCGATTCAATGTTGTTCAATCTAAATACCTCCTGTTCATTGCGTCCGGTCGCGCGAGGCAAGAGGCCCGGCGCTGGAGGTGCTTCATGACCTCGCACGCCCGGCCAACGACGCCGAACCGGTGGTCCGCCCGTGAGTGAGCTTGTTGACGATGCTCGCGAGCCGCTTCTCGTCCACGCCGCGCGTCCCCCGTCCCGAAAGGCTATCGCAAAAACCGCACCCGCCCTCCGCGACGGCGGCACTCACGGTGTCACGCACCGCCAGCCCGCCCTCCTCGGTTTCCGCCAGCCTGCGAAAGAGCGCGTGGCCGATGCGCCCGGCATACATCGCTTCAAGCATGCGCAGGCCGGCGTGCGCGCTCAGCACGCCCCAGCTTTGAAGCGAGCCGGCCCGCTGCAGGCGGAAGTCGGCCGGCGTCGGCGGGGGTGCAGCGCTCGCCCACTGTGCGGCCAGCTGCTCGGCCTGCGCCAGGCCGCCGAGGCACACCAGGCAGCCTGTTCCCGGTGGCAGCAGCCGCAAATCGGCCTCCGCTCCGTGCGCATGCAGCCCTGTCGCAATGTCCAGGTGCGGCTTGTGCAGCGCCAGGGCCCAAACGCTGGCGCGCAGACGCGCCGCGTCGTTGTCGACGCAACTGACGATCACGTCGCAAGCCGCGAGCAGCGGCCCTGCAACCGGGCTGGCCACGGCAAGCACGCGCGCGTCGATCTGCGCCCCGGGGCGCAACAGTCCGCGCACGAAGCGCTGGACGCCCTCGGCCTTGCTGCGCCCTTCGAGCAGCGGCGGCAGGTCGCCGTCCAGGTTGTGCGGCTCGATCAGGTCGGGGTCGAAGAGCTGCAGGCTGACCCCCATACGCGCTAGGCTGTGCGCCAGCGTCGAGCCGGTGCGACCGAGCCCGATCACCGCGATGCGGCTGTGCTGCATTCGCTCCAGAACCGCCGCGCCCAGCGCGCCGGCGAGGCGGCTGTAGCGGCTGCCCGACTCGTCGGCCTCGACGGCCGGAGGGTGGGCGTTGTGGCTGGGCCTGTCGTAGGCGATCGCCTGCCGCGTGCCGCTCGGCGGCGCGTGCTCGGGGCCAAGCCGCAAGTGGATCATCGCGGCACCCGGCAGTGAGATCGCGTCGAACGCGCGCCACCGACTTGGCGGCAGCCACGCCGCTTCGTCCCAAGCGGCACCCGCTGTCCAGTCGGTGCGCCGACACCCGGCCGCCACGGCCCCGTCGGTGCGCAGCCAGATGACGGCCAGGGCCGGATTGACCGCGGAGGTGCCGAGGCGGAATCCGGGCGCGTGCTCGCGCATCCATGCTTCCCACGCAATGCCGCCAGACGGTGGCCTATGGCCCGGCCCGGCGATTGCCAGCACGACGACGCCGTCGGCGGGTGGTGTTCGGGCGTCGTCGCCGCGCACCACCGGGCCGGCGCGGAACAGCCCGGGCAGCACGGCCAACCCGTCGGGAATCGGCTGGAACGTCAACGGCGCGTGGGCCAGCCACGGCGCAGCGTCGCTGGCCTGCGAGCGGCCGCCCTCGGACAGCGCGCGCACGATCAACGCGTCCAGCGTCGCCCGCGGCAGCACCAGCGTCAGCCTGGGTCCGCCGCCGTTCCGATGTGTTGACGGTGGGTGCGCGCTCGCCGGGTCAGTCGAAGGCATTGCGGGCGCTCGGCGCTTGCGATGCGGCGGCAGCGGCGAGCCGGCGACGATGCGCCGCCAGCGCGGAGGTGATGACGGTGGCCATCGTGGCTGTCGCGGCTGCGTCGGCCTCGGCCGGCGTCGCTTTGGACTCGGCAGCGATAAGGCCGGACACCGGCCGGGCCTGGCCGGCGTCGGGCATGGCCGACGTCTGCGCACCGATATGTGTCAAGAGGGAAGCGTTCGACATGGGGGTCTCCAAAGGGGGTTGAACTTCCCATTAGATACCGGGGGCGCCGCGCAATGCCGGCATCAGCAGGCAAAGTGCTGGTCTCCAGCGCGCGCGGGTGGGTTGAGACCGCGGTTGCGGCGGGCGCGGCGGCGTTGCGATGCGTCCGCCGGGGCTGCCGCTCAGGTGGCGGCTTCCAAGAGCCAGGCGAACGGAATTCGCACCCATGACACGACGCGATCACTCGCCTGCTGGCGCGGATCGAGGAGGAGGTTCATATCGGCCGTGGCAAGGACCGAGGGCACGCGCACACCGCACACCGTGCGGCCGGCTGCGGCTTCGCGATCCACGGCGGCCAGGAATTCTCGCCCGATGCTCCGGGCCTCGGGCGCCGCCGGCCGCATGTTCCAGTTGGTCGGCAGGGTGATGCGGAGGTCGTGCAGATCGGCAATGGTGCCGTCAGGCACCTCGATGGTCGCGACGACGACTTCCTTCAGCAGATGCCACCCCGGCCGCGCGGCGACCTCAAGGATGGCCAGCGACTGCACGCTCGCGGCGTACAGAATCGGCGTGTTGGGGTCGTTGTAGCGCCAGCCGCCGCCGCGCACCGATGGGGCCGCATCCAGCGGGTCGAAGTCCCGCTGCGGCTTGCGGCTGGCACGGTAGACGAGCACGGCCGTGTGGTCAGAGCGGCCCGCCTTCGGCCTGCGTTTGCAACTCGTTGAGCACGACGCGTTCGCCCCCGTCCGTCCTGACGAGATCGGCCGGGGTGGCGCCGCCGAGCGCGAAATTGCGCGTGTGCATGTAGTCGCGTGCGGCGTCCAGGCTGCCCAGCACGTCGGCCGCGTACAGCGTGGCCCGGGCCGCACGCATGGCCAGTGCGCCGGTGTCGGCGTCGAGCGCGCCCCCCAGGCGTGCCTTGATGGTCTTGAAGCTGAGTTTGAAGAACCGCTCGGCCTCGGCGAGGTTGCGCAGGAACAGCGCGGCGGCGATCAGCAGGGACTCGCCGGCCAGGCCGCCGAGCAGGCGACGATGCACATTGAGCGCGTTGGTCGGCCCGGGCAACTGCTCGTCCAGGCGCGCCAGCGCGGCCAGGGTCAGGCGTCGGACGCTGGCTAGTTCGAGCTTGTCGAGATGCCCCAGTTGCTGGCGCAGCGCAGCGTCGTCGAACAGCGCGAGCACGCGGGCATCGATGGACGGGTGGACTGGCGCCGGCGCGGCTGCGTCGGGTTCCCCCGTGGGCGTGGCCGAGCGGGCGGAGAGCACGAGCGGTTCATCGAGCGGAACAGCGGGTTGCATAGGGAAGCCTCCATGACAGCTTATGGAGTGTTACATGACTCGACCCGGGACTGAAGGCACTGTTCGGGAAACCGCCCCGCGGTTTCACACGACGATGGGGCTCGGGCGGCGCGGCTGGCCTCCGGCTCGAACGTATTGCGCTCGAAAGCCACGCGCACAACGGTGGGAAGTGGCGTGGCGGTCGCTTTGCGCGCCAATGCCGCCGTTGCCGGCGACGACGCCCGTAGATTGCAGTCGTTGCCGCTGCACCAGCGGTGTTCTCGTGAGGAGGAGATCATGGCACTCTCGATTCTTGCAGCTGTGAAAGCGCTCAACGCATTCCGCCAGGGGGCTGACGCCGTGCGTCACATCGGCGCACCGACCGTCCCGCGGCAGGGCGCGCAGGTGTTCGCCCTCCCGACGAGCGTCGGCGAACTCCCCCATGGTGACGCCGACGCGATCGCCCGGCCGCCGGCCGCGGGGAACCACCCCCAGCCGCCGACACCCGTAGAGACGCTGTACGACCACCCGCGGCTTAACGGGTGGCTGCGCCACGACCATCGGCAAGCCGGGTACCAAGCCGGCCTGGCCTCGCCTGACCATGAGTCGCTCGACCACGAGATCAAGATCCTCCAGTTCCGCTTTGGGAACCTGCTCTTGCAGCTCGAAGCGGACGTGAACGCGCGCATCGGGCAAGCCGAGCGTCGCGTCTCGGAGCTTGGCCCTGTGAGCCCGATCGCGTCTACGCGAATCAAGGCGACCATCGCCCGGCTTGGCGCAGATCTCGCAGAAATCGCCAGGCAGCGCCAGGTCGGACGGAGCGACGAGACCGGCTGGCTTGGCGAAGCCAAAGCAAGCTTCATCGCGGGATTCAACCGCGCGCTGAAAGAAAGCGCCGAGACGACCAAATTTCTTCGATAGGGGCCCGACATGACCATCTTGCAGACCCATGACCACACCGGCCACGACCCCGATCG
>JBJTSG010000311.1:0-6278 GCA_046076505.1 Erythrobacter sp.
GCGATCGGCCTTACCATCACCCCGCTGCTGGCGAAGCTCGGCGCGGTGCTCGCCCGGCGCGTCGACAGCACCACCCATGTCCCGGCCGAGGACGACACCGACACCGCGCGCACGATCATCGTCGGCGGCGGGCGCGTCGGACGGCTGGTCGCCGACATGATGCGCACCCACGCCAAGCCCTATGTGATGATCGACACCAACCCCGATCTGATCGATGCCGCCAAGCGCGACGGCTACCGCGCGACCTTCGGCGATGCCGCACGCGGCGACACCCTCGCCCGGCTCGGGGTCGAGAGCGCGCCGGCGGTGGTGCTGACGATGGACGAGCCGGTGCTCGCCCAGCGCCTCGTCGCCAAGCTGCGCCGGGCCCACCCCGATCTCCTGATCGTTGCCCGCGCGCGCGATCCCGATCATGCCGCCGCGGTGTACCGCGCCGGCGCAAGCCATGCCGTGCCCGAGACCCTGGAGGCCTCGCTCCAGCTCTCAGAGGCGGTGCTGGTCGACATCGGCGTCGCGATGGGCCCGGTGATCGCCTCGATCCACGCCAAGCGCGACGAGTTCCGCGAGCAATTGGAGCGTGACGGGAACCTCAGCGAGAAGCCCAAGCTTAGGACCTCAAGCAAAGTGGCGGGATAGAGCGGCTATTCTTCCAGCCGCCAATCGGTTTGCCACACGAACGTGCGCGTATCGGGCGGACGACGCAACGTGAAGCTTTGCTGTGCTGCAGCGCAGGTTTCATACGCCATGCGCGCCGTATTGCTGGACCAGATCGGACGACAAAGGGCAACGCGCCCCTCGGCATCGAATGTGAGCGCGACAACCACTTGTGCCTGAATTTCGTTCTGCAAGGCATCGGCCGGATAGGCCATCGGCCGGTATTCGAGATCGGCAAGAGTCAGGCGGTCGCCGTCGGGGGAGCAGAGACAACCCTCGAAAAGCACCGAGCGGAATCGGTAGGGAAAGCCCGGCACGATGAGGAAAGCAGCCCTGCCCCGGGCGGACCTGCTGCCGAGGCTGCGGACATGCAGCCGGTAAACGGCGCGCGTATAATCAAGGGCAAGCGTTGCAAAGCGCCGGAAGCGCCCGGCCCGCCGCGCCTCGGCACACAGCGCTTCTCCTACCGCTGCAAGCCTGATGGTCGCGCCAACGCGGCAGTCCTGGACCACCCCTTCGGCATCGACGGTGGCGTCCACAGGCAGTGTTTCGCCGCCCCTCTCAAAATCCCGCAGGAAGGGCTTCAGAACCGCCTCGACATTGCCGAGATCAAGCGTGCCAGCACCGGTCACGTCGTACACGTCACCGGCAAAGACGATGTCGCGGGGGGGCTCGGGCTCGGCTGCGGCAAGTGGGGCGTACAGGAGGGCAGTCGCCAACGCCGCGAAAACGGGCCAGCCGAGCTTCACCCCGCCAGTACCGCCTTCGCCGCGGCAAGCGCGTCGGCCGCCTTGCTCCCATCCGGCCCGCCGCCCTGTGCCATGTCGGGCCGCCCACCACCGCCCTTGCCGCCCAGAGCCTCGACACCCGCGCGCACCAGATCGACCGCGCTGAACCGCGCGGTCAGATCATCGGTCACCGCTGCCGCGATGCTCGCCTTGCTCTCGTTGACTGCGACCAGCACCGCGACCCCGCTGCCGATGCGCTGTTTGGCCGCATCGAGCAGCGGGCGCAGCTCCTTGGGATCGAGGCCTTCGAGCACCTGTCCGGAGAAGGTGACGCCCGCAACGGTCTCGTCGGCGGTCGTTGCGCTGCCCGAACCGCCGCCGCCCAGTGCCAGCGCCTTTTTCGCCTCGGCCAGTTCCTTCTCGAGCCGCTTGCGCTCCTCGAGCAGCGCGGCGAGGCGCGCGGGCACTTCTTCGGGGGTGGCACGGATCACGCCCGCGGCAGCCTTCAGTGCTTCCTCACGCGCGACGAGCCACTGCCGCGCGCCCTCGCCGGTCAGCGCCTCGATGCGGCGCACGCCCGAGGAGACGGCGCTTTCCGAGACGATCCGGAACACCCCGATATCGCCGGTCGCGCGCACATGGGTGCCGCCGCACAGCTCAACCGAGAAGTTGCGCCCTTCCTTGCCAGCGCGGCCCATCGAGAGCACGCGGACCTCGTCCCCGTACTTCTCGCCGAACAGCGCGAGCGCACCCGCGGCGACCGCGTCGTCCGGGGTCATGAGCCGCGTGCCGACCGTCTCGTTGGCACGGATCTCGGCGTTCACCTCGGCCTCGATCGCGGCGATGTCTTCCGGCGTGAGCGCGGTCGGATGCGAGAAATCGAAGCGCAGCCGGTCTTCGGCGACGAGGCTGCCCTTCTGGGTGACATGCCCGCCGAGCCGGTTGCGGAGCGCGGCATGGACGAGGTGCGTCGCCGAATGGTTGGCGCGGATCCGGTCGCGACGCTCGGCATCGACCTTGAGCTCGACTGTGTCGCCGACCGCGACCTCGCCCGCCTCGATGCGCACCTGGTGCGCGTGGAGACGCCCCAGGGGCTTGGCGGTGTCGGTGACGGCCGCCTTCAGGCCGGCAAGGCTGGCGATGGTGCCGGCGTCCCCGGTCTGGCCGCCGCTTTCGCCGTAGAAGGGGGTCTGGTTGGTGAGGATCACAACCTCCTCGCCCGCGCCGGCACGTTCGACTTCCCTGCCTTCCTTGACGACCGCGACCACCCGGCTCTCGCCGCTCGTCGCGGCATAGCCGGTGAACTCGGTCGCGCCCTCGCGCTCGGCGATGTCGAACCACACCTCGCCCGAAGCGGCCTCGCCCGAGCCCTTCCACGCGGCGCGTGCAGCAGCCTTCTGGCGGGCCATGGCTGCATCGAAGCCGGCCTTGTCGACGCCGATGCCGCGGGCGCGCAGCGCGTCCTCGGTGAGGTCGTAGGGGAAGCCGTAGGTGTCGTAGAGGCGGAAGGCGACCTCGCCGTCGAGCTCAGCGCCCTCGGCGAGCTCAATGGTCGCTTCGTCGAGCAACTTCAGGCCCTTGTCGAGGGTGCGGCGGAACTGGGTCTCTTCGCGCTCGAGCACCTCCTGGATGAGCGCCTGGCCGCGGGTAAGCTCGGGATAGGCCTGGCCCATCTCGCCAACGAGCGCGGGGACGAGACGGTGCATCAGCGGCTCGGAGGCGCCGAGGAGGTGCGCATGGCGCATCGCGCGGCGCATGATCCGGCGCAGCACATAGCCGCGGCCCTCGTTCGAGGGGAGGACGCCGTCGGCAATCAGGAAGCTGGTCGAACGCAGGTGATCGGCGATGACCCGGTGCGAAGCCGCGTTCTCGCCCTCGGCAGCGACGCCGGTCAGCGATTCCGAGGCCGAGATCAGCGCCTTGAAGGTGTCGGTGTCGTAGTTGTCGTGGACGCCCTGGAGGACCGCGGCGATGCGCTCGATGCCCATGCCGGTGTCGATCGAGGGCTTTGGCAGGTCGATGCGCGTCCCATCAACCTGTTGTTCGTATTGCATGAATACGAGATTCCAGATCTCGACGAAGCGGTCGCCGTCCTCGTCGGGGCTGCCCGGAGGGCCGCCGAAGATGTGATCGCCGTGGTCGTAGAAGATTTCCGAGCAGGGACCGCAGGGGCCGGTGTCGCCCATCGACCAGAAGTTGTCGCTTGTAGGGATGCGGATGATCCGGCTTTCCGGCAGATCCGCGATCCTACGCCACAGGCCCGCGGCCTCGTCGTCGGTGTGGTAGACGGTGACGGTGAGCCGCTCCTTGGGCAGGCCCCACTCCTTCGTCAGGAGCGTCCAGGCGTGCTCGATGGCCTGCTCCTTGAAATAATCGCCGAAGGAGAAATTCCCCAGCATTTCGAAGAAGGTATGGTGGCGCGCCGTATAGCCGACATTGTCGAGATCGTTGTGCTTGCCGCCCGCGCGGACGCATTTCTGCGAGGAGGCCGCGCGCGGGCTGGCCGGGGTCTCGAGCCCGGTGAAGACGTTCTTGAACGGCACCATCCCGGCATTGACGAACATCAGCGTCGGGTCGTTGTAGGGCACGAGCGGCGCGCTCGGGGTGGGCGTGTGGCCGTTCCTACCGAAGTAGTCGAGGAAGGAGCGGCGGATCTCGTTGGTCGACGTCATGCGCGTGCAGTTAGGGGTCCAGAGCGATTTGCGCAATGGAGCGCGAAAACGGCATGGCTGACGGGGGTATGGGAGGGGTGTGAAAGGGGTGTTGCGGCGGTCTGGAACCGGCTTGGGCGAGGCTCGACCGGGTCTCGGCCACCCGTGAAACGCGAAAGGCCGGCGCGGGCCCTGGGGAAGGCGCGCGCCGGCGTTCCGCTTGTCCGGACGTGTGTTGGGGACAGCCGGGCCGATGGGGAGCGGGACACTCCGCGGGCCCGGGCTCACGCCCGCTTGGGAATCACATGTCCGAGTCCGCGTCCGGCCCGGTCATCATCTCCCCGGCGACCTGATCGGTGCGGCTGCGGATCGCAGCTTCCAGCCGGTCGCAAACTTCCGGGTTCTCCTTGAGGTAGGTCTTCGCGTTCTCGCGGCCCTGCCCGATGCGGATCGAATCGTAGGAGAACCAGCTCCCCGACTTCTCGACAAGGCCCGCCTTGACCCCGAGATCGAGGATCTCGCCGATCTTGGAGATGCCCTCGCCGTACATGATGTCGAATTCGACGACCCTGAACGGGGCGGCCATCTTGTTCTTAACCACTTTGACCCGGGTCTGGTTGCCAACGACTTCCTCGCGCTCCTTGATCGCACCGATCCGACGGATGTCGAGGCGAACCGACGCATAGAATTTCAGCGCGTTGCCGCCCGTCGTGGTTTCCGGCGAGCCATACATCACGCCGATCTTCATGCGGATCTGGTTGATGAATATCACCATCGTCTTGGACTTGGAGACCGAGGCGGTGAGCTTGCGCAGCGCCTGGCTCATCAGGCGCGCCTGAAGGCCGGGGAGCGAGTCGCCCATTTCGCCTTCAAGTTCCGCCCGCGGGGTCAGCGCCGCGACCGAGTCGATCACCAGCACGTCCACCGCGCCGGAGCGGACGAGCGTGTCGGCAATCTCGAGCGCCTGCTCGCCCGTGTCCGGCTGCGACACCAGCAGGTCGTCGAGGTCAACGCCCAGCTTGCCGGCATAGACGGGGTCGAGCGCGTGCTCAGCGTCCACGAAGGCGCCGACGCCGCCACTTTTCTGCGCTTCGGCGATGACATGCAGCGCCAGCGTGGTCTTGCCCGAGCTTTCAGGCCCGTAGATCTCGATGATGCGGCCGCGCGGCATGCCGCCGATGCCCAATGCCACATCGAGGCTGAGCGAGCCGGTCGACAGCGCCTCGATGTCCATGGCTTTCTGTTCGCCAAGGCGCATGATCGAGCCCTTGCCGAAATTGCGCTCGATCTGGCCGAGGGCCGTTTCCAGCGCCTTCTGCTTGTCCATGCCCTTGTCTTCCACCAGCTTCAGAGCGGCGCCCGCCATTTTCGACTCCTCATGTGCCATGCTGGCTGTAGGGCGGCAAATCCGTCCGATTCCCAGCTCGTCCTGCTATGTACGTACTACAAATGTTCTTGTGAACAAAGCATGAAAATTCGAATACGCTGAGTTTCTTTCCTGCGTCTAGCTTTGGGGGCGCTAGAGTACGCAAAGGCCCAACATATCGGGCTCCGGGACAGGTGCGCAGATGAAGACAATCGGAATGATTTGTCTCGCCTTGATGATTTCTGCCTGCCAGGGGCCACAGGCGCCAGCGGCCTCGCCGGACAAGCGGGCGGTCGAGATGATTCTGGCCAGCGACGGTCTTGCAGCCGCAGATGCCGCCCTCGCGAGTAGACCGCGCACACCGGAGACCAGTTTCCAGCTCGGCGGCATCCGCTTCCTGCGCGCGATCGAGACGATGCTCCACACACGCTATGCGAGTTATGACGGCAGCGTACCCTTTATCCCCGGCATGGCGGCGCCGCTGCCGCCCAACCCGAACGCAAAGTTCAGCCCCGACTTCATCGAGTCGGCGCTGAAGGGCGCGCTCCAGCATCTTGATGGCGCGTGTACGGCGCTCGCTGCCGCCACCGAAGGTGAGTTCGCCACCGAACTTTCACTCGACGTCTTGTGGTTCGACATCGATGGCGACCGCACGCGTGCAGAGTGGGAGTCGCTGCGTGTGATCCTCGAGAGCATGGGCGCACAAGCAGACTGGGAAAGTTTCGAGGGCAAGATCCGGTTCGACACGGCGGATGCGGAATGGCTCGCCGCCTATGTCCACCTTGTGTCAGGCGCAAGCGAAATGGTGCTGTCCGTCGATCCGACATCGGCAATCAGGACCGTGTTCGAGGGGCGGCAACAGATGGCCGCTGCGGGCGC
>JBJTSG010000312.1:0-5435 GCA_046076505.1 Erythrobacter sp.
CTTTCCGGCGCTGAAGCTGGCGGCAGGCGCCTGCTCGGGCAACGGCATCCTGTTCGCCATTTCGGACCCGCTGAACCCCAAGCGCATCGACGTCGCCACCGACACGAGCTTCGCCTACTGGCACTCGGCGACCTTCAACAATGACGGCACCAAGGTGATCTTCACCGACGAGTGGGGCGGCGGCGGGCGTCCGCGCTGCAAGGCGAGCGACCCCAAGACCTGGGGCGCCAATGCGATCTACGACATCGTCGACAGGAAGCTCGTCTTCCGCGCGCACTACAAGATGCCCGCCGCCCAGACCGACAAGGAGAACTGCGTCGCGCACAACGGCTCCATCATCCCGGTGCCGGGCCGCGACCTCTTCGCCCAGGCCTGGTACCAGGGCGGGCTTTCGGTGATGGACTTCACCGACAGCGCGAGCCCCAAGGAGATCGCCTATTTCGACCGCGGGCCGATCGACATGAAGCAGATGGTGCTGGGCGGCTACTGGTCGGTCTACTGGTACCGCGGCCACCTCTACGGCACCGAGATCAGCCGCGGGATCGACGTCTTCACCCTGAAGCCGAGCGATTTCCTCACCAAGGCCGAGATCGCGGCGGCCGAGGGCGCGAAGTACGAGGATGATCGCTTCAACCCGCAGACCCAGACCCGCGTCACCTGGGACCCGGCGGCGGTGAAGGCGGCGGCAGCGAGCCGCAAGCTGAAGTAGGACGTGCCAGTCTCTCCGCGTCGTCGCCCCGGACGCGATCCGGGGCGACGATGGAGGAGAGGCGCACTCGCCACCCGGCAGCGCCCAGAGAGGCGCGTCCTGGAGCGGCTGGCGCTTCCCCTACCCCTCCGCGGCCCTTCGCTTTGCCAGCAGCGGCCGCAGCGGGAAGGTCCACTGCTCCCAGATCGACAGGCGCTTCCTCTCGTCCTGCCCGACGATGGCGCTCTCGCCCTCCTTGTAGGTGCCGAACACGCGGTCCCAGAAGATCACGCTGTTGCCGTAGTTGCAGCGCGTGTCCTCGTAGCTCGTCGCGGTGTGGTGCAAGGAATGGTTGCGGATCGTCGTGAAGAAAAACCCGTACCAGATCGGCGGGTTGGCGCTGACATTGGCGTGGGCGTAGATCGCGATCGCGCCGCCGACGGTGAAGCTGGCGAAGAGCGCGCGCAGGTCGAAATCGAGCAACGCGATCACCCCGAGGCTGATCAGGAACAGCTCGATCGGGTTGCCGATATAGCCCTTCATGGCGTTCAATTGCGTCAGGTGGTGGTGCGGCGCATGGGTCAGCCACAAGGGCGTCCAGTTGTGCATCGCACGGTGCATCCAGTATTGCCCGAACTCGAAGATGAACAGCGCGATCATCGCCTGCACGAGGAAGGGCAGCTCTGCGAGCCACGGGGTGGCGATGCCCCACGCCTGTTTGAGCTCGCCCAGCGGGCCGTTGACCAGCGTGTCGGACAGCCAGCCGATCACGAAGAAGAAGAACGCGAAGTAGAAGATGTCGGTGGCGAACTCGCGCAGGTTCATCCGCCAGCCCTCGTGCCGCTCGAACAGGAATTCGAGCGCCTGGACGAACACCACCGTGCCGACGCCAATCGCCGGGAGCGCCCAGGGCGCGGTCACCCAAGCTTCGGGCGCCAGACCCCAGAAGGCGAGGATAGCCGCCAGAGTTGCAGGCGGCAGCAGGTTGACGAGCGTCCGTTTCACGCGTGATTTCCCCATCACCCTTGCGCGGGCCCACCCACTTGGGGCCACGCAAGCGCGCGAGAAAATACGCGAAATGCCCCGCTCCGCCAAGGCCGGCGGGGCGCGGGCCTCAGGGCTTGGCGATCTCGGCCTTCACGCCCGGCCAGAGGTTCGCCTCAAGCGCGGCGCCGTTGAGGGTGAAGTAGGGCGTGCCGGGGATCTTGCGCTTGCTCCAGGCATCGTTTGCCTGCGCCACCAGCAGGCTTTCCTCGGCCTTGCTCGCGAGGCAGGTCGCGGCCTTCGCTTCGGTCACGCCGAGCGGCGCGACGACTGCGAGCAGCCCGCTGCCCTTGGCGACCATCAGCCGCGCCTTGTCGGGCGTCGCCGCCTCGAGCGCGGCCTTGTTGCCGGTGACGTAGGACTGCGCCCTGTTCATCCAGGCCCCTTGCGCGGCGTAGATCGCGTGGGTCGCCGGCAGGAACCCCCTCGGCCCGGCGCAGCGCGCGAGCATCGCCGCGGTGAGATCGACCGGATCGCGCAGCGCGTGGCGGAACTCGAGCCGCACCTTGCCCGCGGCGATCTGCTCGTCGAGCTCCTTCGCAGCCTCGACCGAGAACTCGGCGCAATGCCCGCAGGTGTAGCTCGCGAACTCGACGAGCTTCTTGGGCGCCTTGGGATTGCCGACGAGGAAGGCGCCGTCGGGCGATCTGACGACGGTCTTCGACCAGTCGGTGGCGGGCGGCGCCGCGGCGGCCAGAAGGATCGCGCCGAGGGCGAGGATAAGCTTGCGCATGAAGTCTCCCGTCGAGGTCTCGCCGGGGAACGTCAGGCCCGTGCGGCCACCTCGGCGGCGTCGAAATAGTGGATGCGGAGCTCCCTGAGAAGCCCGTCTTCGAAGCAGCCCGCCTCGCAAATCGTCTGGGTGAACGGCGCGGAGCCGTCCTTGGGGTGCATCGTCAGCCGGATCACCATCACCGCGTGAGTATCGCCGCCGGTGCAGTCGAGCATCTCGAGCTTGGTATCGGCCCAGGTGCCGTACATGGCGGCGGCACAGCGCTGGAGCGCGTCCTTGCCCCGCCACTCGCCCGCGAAGGGGAGCGAATTCGCCTCGTAGAGCACGAAGTCGGGGTGGATCAGGGCTTCCACCGCGTCCCAGTCGCGGGTGCCGGCGGTGGCGTAGACCTTCGCCAGCATCTCCCTTGGAGATGTCACTCCTCGATCGTCCCGATCAGATCGCCGACCTTGTAGACCGCGCCTTCCTCGCCGGTCGGGCGGATGATGCCGCTGGCCTGCGCCTCGATCTCGGTGGTGCTCTTGTCGGTCTCGACGGTGTAGATGATGTCGCCCTTCTCGACGCGCTCCCCGTCGCCGAACATCCATTCGACGAGGGTCATTTCCACGGCGCTCATGCCGAGCTTGGGGATGCGGATTTCGGATACCATCTTAGAGCTTACCTACCGAGGCTTTGATCTGTTCGACGATTTGCGGCTTGGTCGGGATCCACGCCTGTTCGAGGTGGCTGGCGAAGGGCACCGCGGAGAAGGTCCCGCCGATGCGCCGCACCGGGCCCTTGAGATCGTCCCAGCACTTTTCCTGAATGTTCGCGGCGAGTTCCGCACCGGTGCCGAAGGGGCGCACGGCTTCGTGCAGGGTCAGCGCGCGGCCGGTCTTGCGGACGCTCGCGAGCACGGTCGCCTCGTCATAGGGGGCGATGGTGCGCAGGTCGACGACTTCGACGCTGATGCCCTCCTTGGCCAGATCATCGGCCACGGCCAGCGCGTCCAGAACGGTGCGGCCATAGGTGATGATCGAGATGTCGGTGCCCTCGCGCGCCACAGCCGCCTTGCCCAAGGGCACGCGATACCCCGGGCCGGGGTCTTCGGCCTTGAGGCCGTAGCACAGGATGTTCTCGATGAAGATCACCGGGTCATTGGCGTCGATGCTCGCCCGCATCAGCCCGCGCGCGTCGGCGGGGTTGGACGGCGTCACCACATGGATGCCAGCGACGTGGGCGAACCACGCCTCGAGCATGTCCGAGTGCTGCCCGCCGAAGCCGACGCCGACGCCGGTGGTGGTGCGGATCACGATCGGGCAGGGGGTCTGCCCGCCCGACATGAAGCGCAGCTTCGCCGCGTGGTTGACGATCTGGTCCATGCACACGCCGACGAAGTTCATCAGCATGATCTCGGCAATCGGGCGCTGGCCCGCGAGCGCCGCGCCAACCGCCGCGCCGATGATCGCGGTCTCCGAGATCGGCGTCGCGCGGATGCGGTGTTCGCCATATTTCTCGGTCAGGCCCGAGGTGACCTTGAACACCCCGCCGCCCTGCTTGGCGGACACGTCCTCGCCGAGGCAGAACACGCCCGGATCGTCGGCCATCGCCTCGTCGATTGCGAGGTTGAGCGCCTGAGTCATGGTGATCTGGGCCATCATGCGGTCTCCTCCAGCACGTCCTTGTAGATTTCGTCGGTATCCGGCAGCGGCGCGGCCAGAGCGTGTTCGACCGCCGCGTTGATCTGGGCGTCGATGTCGGCGACGATGGCGTCGAGCTCTTCCTCGGTGAACTGGTAATCGAGCATCACCTTCCTGAGCTTGGGCAGCGGGTCTTCGGCCTTCATCTCGGCGATATGCTCGGGCGGCATGTAGCTGAAGTCCGAGCCGAAGAAGTGGCCCATCATGCGGTAGCACATGGCCTCGACCAGGGTCGGCCCCTCGCCGCGCCGCGCACGGTCGACCGCTTCCTTCACCGCGGGGTAGATCTGGTGGACGTCATTGCCGTCCACGGTCACCCCCGGCATCCCGTAGCCCGCCGCGCGGGACGCAATGTTGGGGCTGTCGGTGTGGTCGGCATAGGCGGTGTGCTCGCCATAGCGGTTGTTCTGGCACAGGAAGACCACGGGCAGCTTGTAGAGCTGGGCCATGTTCATCGCTTCGTGGAAGCCGCCGATATTGGCCGCGCCGTCCCCGAAGCTGACCAGCGTCACGCGGCCATCGCCGTTGTTCTGGCTCGCCATCGCGAGGCCGTTGGCAATCGGCAGGCCGCTGCCCACCACCCCGGTCGTCACCATGATGCCGGTTTCCGGATCGGTGATGTGCATGGTGCCGCCCTTGCCCTTGCAGGTGCCGGTTGCCTTTCCGAGGCATTCGCCCCACCACTTCTCCATCGGGATGCCCTTGGCGGTCTGCTCGCCCTGCCCGCGATAGGTGCAGACGACGTAGTCCTCCTTCTCCAGCGCCGCCATTGCCGCCGCCGAGACCAGCTCCTGCCCGCGCACGCAGTAATACATCACCGCGACCTTGCCGCCCATGAGCAGCTCGCGGAACTTCTCGTCGGTGCGGTTCACCTTCATCGTGCGGGTGTAGATGTCGAGCAGCTTGTCGCGGTCGATCTGCGCCATGGTTTTACGCCTTGCTTGGAGGAGGGGGACTTAGAACTGGACGCGCTGGGTGAAGCCGCCGTCGACGACGATATTCGCGCCGGTCATGTAGGGCACCGCCGGGCTCGCCACGAAGACGATCGCCTTGGCGACCTCGACCGGCTCGCCGAAGCGGCCGGTGGGCATCTTGGCGAGGGTCGCATCGAAGAGCGGCTTCATGTGCTCCTCGATGATCTCCCAGTTGCCGCCCTTGTAATAGATCGCGCCCGGCGAGACGGTGTTCACGCGGATGCCCTTGGGCGCCATCGCCTGGGAGAGCTGCGAGGCATAGGTGATCAGCGCGGCCTTGATCGCGTTGAAGGGATTGGGCGCGATGAAGGTCTCGA
>JBJTSG010000313.1:0-5817 GCA_046076505.1 Erythrobacter sp.
ACTCCGACGTCGAGACGCTGGAGCGCATCGAGCTGATCCGTGACTTGAGGCTCGGCGTCTACGATGTGCTGGTCGGCATCAACCTGCTGCGCGAGGGCCTCGACATCCCCGAGTGCGGCCTCGTGTGCATTCTCGATGCCGACAAGGAGGGCTTCCTCAGGTCGGAAACCTCGCTGATCCAGACCATCGGCCGCGCTGCGCGCAACGTCGATGGCCGGGTGATCCTCTATGCCGACCGCATCACCGGCAGCATGGAGCGGGCGCTCGCCGAAACCGACCGCCGCCGCGCCAAGCAGCAGGCCTATAACGAAGAGCACGGCATCACCCCGCAGACCATCAAGCGCAACATCCATGACATCGTCGCCCACACCGCCTCGCAGGATTCGGTGGTGATCGACACCGGCGACGAGGAGCGCAACAACCTCGTCGGGCACAATCTGCGCAGCTACATCGAGGACCTCGAAAAGCGCATGCGCGATGCGGCGGCGAACCTCGAATTCGAGGAAGCAGGCCGGTTGCGCGACGAGATCCGGCGGCTCGAGGCGGACGAACTGGGCCTGCCCGACAACGAGAAGAAGGCGCCGATCGTGGGGCGCAGCAACGAGGGCAAGCCGGGCACGCGCAAGACCCGCTTCGGCAAGACGCGCTACAAGCGGATGGGGGGTAAGCCCTAGGCCCTCCCCTTGAACGGCCCGCGCAAGCCTGTCACTCACCTCGGTCCATGAACACCCGATTCCTCGCCGCGCTGGCCGCCGCCAGCACTCTCGCCCTTGCCGTTCCCACCCTCGCGCAGGACACCGCGCCCAAGGCCGGGGCGGCCAAACCCGCCGCTGCCGCGCCCGAACCGCAGGTCCGCTCCCGCGATCTCGCCGGCACCTTCGGCGGGCAGCGCATCGGCTACAAGGCGACGATCGGCGACACGATCCTGTCGAGCGAGGATGGCAAGCCCGAGGCGGTGATCGTCACTACCTCCTACGTGAAGACACCGGTCGATCCGAACCGGCCGGTGTTCTTCCTGTACAACGGCGGCCCCGGCTCGGGCACGGTTTGGCTGCAGATGGGCGCCTTCGGGCCGAAGCGCGTCGCGATCCCCTCGGACGCCCAGGACGACGGCGCCCCGCCCTATCCAGTGGTCGACAACCCCGACAGCCTGCTCGACGTCGCCGACACGTGTTCATCGACCCGCCGGGCACGGGCTTCAGCCACCTGACGCAAGGGACCGATCCCAAGAAGTACTACGGCGCGCGGCAGGACGGCCGCGCTGTGGCGCAGGTCATCCGCCGCTGGCTCAACGACAACGGCCGCTGGTCGAGCCCGAAGTTCCTCGGCGGGGAGAGCTACGGCACCTTCCGCACCGCGGTCGTCGCCGACGAACTCGAAGGGAGCACCTACAACGACGTCGGCCTCAACGGCCTCGTCCTGATCTCGACCATCCTCGACTACACCGGGCGCGATCCCTACCCGGGCAACGAGATCGCCTACATCGGCACCCTGCCCAGCATGGCTGCCGCCGCCTTCTATCACGGGAAGGTCAAGGCGCCCTCGGTCGAGGCGATCGTCGAAGAGGCGCGCCGCTTCGCGATCGGGCCCTATGCCTCGGCGCTGCTCAAGGGCACCGACCTGCCCGCCGAGGAGCGCGCCGCGGTCCGCCGGGAGATGGCGCGGCTCACCGGTCTTTCGGAAACCTATCTCGAGCAGGCCAATCTGCGCGTCACCGACCAGCGGTTCTACAAGGAGCTGCTGCGCGACCGGGGCCTCACCATCGGCAGGCTCGACGCGCGCTACACCGGCAAGGACTACGACGATGCCGGCGAGACGCCCGACGATGACCCGAGCTTCTACGGGATCGATGCAGGCTACACCGCCGCGATCAACCAGTGGGCGCGCGAGACGCTCGGCTATCGGACCGACCGCGAATACCAGTCGATCGGGCGCGAGCCGGGGCGCTACTGGGACTGGCGGCTCGGCGAGGGGGGGCGCAGCCTCTACGTCAACGTCGCCCCGCTGATCGGGCAGGCGATGCGGCAGAACGCAGGGCTGCGTCTGTTCAACGCACAGGGCTGGTATGATTTCGCCACGCCCTTCTTCGGTGCCGAATACTCGCTCAAGAGGCCCGGCATCCCGCAGGAACGGATCACGTGGAAATATTACGACGCCGGGCACATGATGTATGTCCGCGACGAGGACCGGGCGAAGCTCTCGGCCGACATCCGCGCCTTCATCCGCGCCCGGTGAGCCGCCTCCCTCTGGCCCTGGCGGGGCTGGCGCTGGCGAGCGGGATGCTTGCCGGGTGCAAGCCGCCGCCGACCGACAGCGCGGTCGCGCGCGTGTCGCTGAGCGCGCCGGCGCGGCCGCCGTCAGAGCCGATCCCCTCGCCCGACGTCACCGGCGCGGTCTGGGCCGCCACAGCGAACCCGCAGCGCCTCGTCTACGGAAAGCCCGGCGAGCCCGTGCTGCTCGCGCTCGAGTGCCTCGCGCCGGGCACGCCGGATGCCAAGCTGCGGATCACCCGCCATGCGCCTGCCGACGAAGGCGCGGCGGCGCTGCTGGCGCTGATCGGCAATGGCTGGATCGGGCGCTTCCCGGTCGATGCGACCCGTGTCGGCGGACGCTCGGTGTGGCAGGGCGACATTCCGGCGGCGCAGCCCCAATGGGCGGCGCTGAAACCGGAACGCGAGGCGACCGTCACGGTGCCGGGCGCCGGCCTGCTGCGCCTCAACCCGAGCCCGCTGCCGATCGCGCTGATCACCGCGTGCAGCGGCAGCGCCATACCCGCGACGCCTGCCCTTGCCGATCCGGGCGAAGGGGCGGAGACGCCGTTAACCGCCCGCTGAGGCTTTGTGCGCCAGCAGGTCCGGGGTCAGCACCTGCGGAAGCTGCTCCGGCGCGCTCGCGCCCGGCGCATACCACAGGTAGAGCGGCACACCCGCCGCACCCTGCTGGGTGAGAAACCGGGTGATCGCCGCATCGCGCCGCGTCCAGTCGCCGACGATCGTCACCACGCCCGCCTTCTCGAAGGCCTCCTTCACGCTCTCGCGCTCGATCGCGACGCGCTCGTTGACCTTGCAGGTGAGGCACCAGTCGGCGGTGAACCACACGAACACCGGCTTGCCGGTGGCGCGTGCCCTGGCGAGCGCCTCGGCGCTGAAGGCTTCAGGGTCGTGGATGCTCGCCTCCGGCCGCGCGTCCTTGATCTCGTAGACTGAAGGCAGTCCGATCGCGGCAAAGGTGAGGAACGGCGCGGCAACGAGGGCGAAGGCGGGCCAGGCCAGCTTGCCCGCGCGCTGGAGCCGTCCGACCACGAACAGCGCGAGCACCACGCCGAACACCAGCACCAGCGCGATGAGGCCGAAGGGCCGACCGCCGAGCTGCACCGTCAGCCACAGCAGCGCGAGCCCGGTCAGCGCCATGGGAATTGCCATCAACCGCTGGAAGCGCTCCATCCACGTGCCCGGACGCGGCAGCATCCGGCGCAAGGGCGGCACGAAGCCGAGCAACAGGAAAGGCAGCGCCAGCCCCAACCCGAGGCACCCGAACAGCAGCAGCGCCTGGCCGACAGGCAGCAGCAGCGCCGCGCCAAGAGCCGCGGCCATGAACGGCCCGGTGCAGGGGGTCGCAACGAAGGCCGCCAGCAGCCCGGTGGCGAAGGCCCCGGTGCGCTCGCCGCCGAGGTTCACGGAAATCGCCGGCAGCTCGAAAAGACCCGCGAAGTTCGCGGTGATCGCCGCGGCAAGCACCAGCAGCGCCACCACCACGCCCGGCGATGGCAACTGAAACGCCCAGCCGACCTGCTCGCCCGCCGCCCGGAACGCCAGCAGCAGCGCGCCCAGCGCAAGGCAGGCGATCACCACGCCCGCGGTGTAGGCGATCCCCTCGGCGCGCGCCTTGGCCTCGCTCTCCCCGGCGCGGGCGAGTGCGAGGGCCTTCAAGCTCAGGATCGGGAAGACGCAGGGCATGATGTTGAGGAGCAGGCCACCCGCCAGTGCGCCGAGGATCAGCGTCCACAGCGGCGGCGTCGCGGCCTGCTGGGGGCCGGCGACCACCTCGCCGCCGGTCGGCACCGCGCCCATCGCGGCGGTGAAGACGACCCCGCCCCCGTCGCCGAAGGCGAGGATGCCGGAGAGCCCTTCGGCCTGGCCCGTGCCGTAGGGATCGAGCGGAACTTCCGCGACCAGCATCTCGCCCACGCGCCGGAAGGTCTGCGGCGCGGCATAGGCGACCAGCCGCTCATTGGCGACGAAGAGGTGGGGATCGGTGAGCCCCATGCTGCCCGGGAAGGGGATCGCCACGCGGATCGTGCGCGCGCGGATCGCGAAGGTGCCGGCCGCATCGAGCAGCGGCGCGACCTCGGCCCGCCAGCCCGCGAAATCGCCGCCTGGCTGCGCCACCAGCACCGCTTCCTGCGGCACGCAGATCTGGTCGGTGCAGGCGAGGTATTCGACATGGCCACGCAGGGTGCCCGCGAAATCCTTGACGCTCGGCCCCGGGCGGACCGGCACCAGCACGGTGTAGGGGCCTTCGTAGATATGGTTCATCAGCCCGCTGACGAGGAGCCGCTTCGGCACCGGGTAGCGCGCCTCGCCCACCTCCCAGTCGGGCGGCAGGTCGAGCGTCAGCCGCATCCCCTGCCCCGCATCGCCCGGGTTCTTCCAGTAGCCGTGCCATTCGGGCGCGCTAGGCATGAAGCGCAGCGCAAGCAGCCACTCCTTCCCCATCTGCGGCTGCCCTTCGGCGTGGAGCGTGACCCCGATCTTCGCGTCGCCATAGGCGGCCTTGCTCGGCATCGCCTCCTGCGCGCTCGCGCCGGCCGCAAGCAGCAGCATTGCGGCCAGCGCAATCACCCATGCAGCGATTTGTCGGAGCGGAGCAGGGAAGAATCTTGCGTGGCGCACGGGCTACCCTCTAGGCATGACGCCCCTACTTCGCAATCGGAGCGGCCACGGTGACAGCGACTTCAGACAATCCCGGTGCAGGCGAGGCCCCGCGCGACCTCGTGATCCTCGGCGGCGGGCTGGTCGGCATGACCCTCGCGCTCGCGGCGGCGAGGAAGGGCCTGTCGAGCCACGTGATCGACCGCGCCGATCCGGCCGAGCTGACGGCGGAGGGCTTCGACGACCGCGCCACCGCGATCTCGACCGCGAGCTGGCACCTCTTCGAGAACATCGGCATCGCGGAAGGGCTTGAGGGATTCGCCTGCGATATCGCCGCGATCGCGGTCACCGACCAGAACAAGCCGGGCCGGCTCGACTTCGTCCCCGGCCCCGGCGACGGCACGCTGGGCCGCATGTTCCCCAACCGAGCCTTGCGCCTCGCGCTTTTCGAGGCGGCGGCGAAGGAGCCGCTGATCCGGTGGACCTCCAGGGCGACGGTCGTGGAGCGCCAGCGCTCGGAGTATGGCGTTGCCGCCGTGACCGCCGACGGGCGCAAGTTCCGGGGCAGCCTGATGGTCGCCGCCGAAGGCCGCCAGTCGCCGACCCGCGATTCTGCCGGCATCACCATCGCCAAGTGGGACTACAAGCACCGCGCGATCATCGCCGGGCTCACCCACGAGAAGCCGCACGGCAACGTCGCCTGGGAGATCTTCTACCCTGCCGGCCCCTTCGCGCTGCTGCCCCTGAACGACGACGCCGACGGCACGCACCGCTCCTCGCTGGTGTGGACGGTTTCGGAAGACGACGCGGCGGGCGTCACCAAGCTGGGCGACCGCGCCTTCCTCGCCGAGGTGGAGAAGCGCATGGGCGGGGTGCTGGGCAAGGTGCTCTCGGTCGGCCACCGGTCGAGCTATCCCTTGGGCTTCCACCACACCGCCAAGATCAC
>JBJTSG010000314.1:0-15460 GCA_046076505.1 Erythrobacter sp.
GGGAGGGGCCGGGGGTGGGCTGCCAGCCGATCGAGGGAGCCCCCACCCCCGTCCCCCTCCCCGAGGGGAGGGGGCGTTTAGTCCGCCCGCGCAAACCGCGCGAGCTGTTCGCGGTGCGCGTGGTGGTGCCCGTCCTCGCTCGCGGCCATGACCTTGCGCATCGCTGCCAGAGCTTGCGCGGTGAGGGGAAGGTCGAGATCGGCATAGACCCCCGCGATCGCGCTCTCCCAATCCTCGTTGAGCGCGTCGAAGGAGGCGCGCGCGACCGGCCCCCGCCAGCCCTCCAGCACCTCGGCCATGCGGCCATCGCGTAGGGTGATCTTGTGCCGCCAGCGCGCCTCGATCGCTTCGAGGCAGCAGGTGTCCGACTGCACCGCCATCTGGTTCGCCGCGAGGCTGACCGCGCTCTTCAGCACCGCCGCTCGGTCCCGCTCGGCGATGACGAGGCGGGCGTCGGGGAACAGCGCGAGGATCGTCGCGAGGTCCTCGGCAAAGGCGGGGACTTTCAGCACGCGGGGCTTGTCGGCGATGCCCCGGTGCGCGGCGTCCGTCTGGAGGATGCGGCGGAACTCGCGGTAGATCGGCATGGGATCGCGCGACTCGCTCCAGGCCGAGAAGCTCGGGATATGCCACTGGCTTTCGTAGATCGAGTGGTGGAGCGCGGCGGAGATCCACGCCAGCTCCTCCTCGACCCCGCCGGGGCGCATCGGGTGGATCGACTGCATCCACGGATTGAGCCGCTCAAGCATGGCGAGCTCCAGCGCCGCCTTCACCCGGTTCATGCCGAAGCGCGCCGGAACCGGATGGTAGGCGTCGCAATAGCGGGTGTGCGAGTGAGCCGGGTCGGCGGCGAGCAGGGTATGGATGCGGGTCGTACCGCTCCTCATGTGGCCGACGACGATGATCGGCGGGGCGAGCTCGATCGCGAGCAGCCTCGGCCGCTCGCGCCACAGCTTGCCGAAGGCGAGGCGGTTCTTCACCACGCGGGAGAGCTGCCCCCAGGCCATCGTGCGGCCGAGCGGGTTGAGGTCGGCCTCCGCCCCCAGCGCGGCGATTATCCGCGTGAGCCGTTCGCGGAAGTCGGCGACGTCCTCGGCCGGGCGGCCGCCGTGCTCGAAGGCCTCGGCCTGCGCACCGTGCGGTTTCGCCGCGAGCGCCCACAGCGCATCCGCGTCAAGGTCGGGCGGGGGCAGCCAACCCTTGTCCCACGCCTTGCCGAGGAACGCGTTGGCGCGCTCCGCCAGCGGGCCGCGGGCAAGGAGGTGATCGCGGACCGGCGGCATCAGAAGGCGTCCGCGGCATCCATCAGGCGGGTGAGGCGCTTGGGTGCGGTCGCCCGCCAGCTGCGCTGCAGCCATTCGGCGACCTCGTCCCAGTCGACGCCCGGGCGGTTGAGGATGATCCCGATCCACCCGCTCGCGCCGTAATAGGCGGGCTTGTAGTAGACCTCGGGCTGGCTCTCGACGAGGTTCAGAAGCTCGTCCATCGATCCGGTGCGCACCAGCACGGCGATATGGGGTGTGCCGTGGTGCTGGTCGGAGAAGTAGGCAAAGAACTTGCCGGCCTTCTCGCCGCCGACGCGGAAGCCCGGGCTGCCGTGGCTCTCGCGCTCGTCGGTTTCAGGCAACGCCAGGGCGAGGGCGCGGACCTGTTCGAGGAGCCGGACAGGATCGCGCCAACGCCCAACATAGTCGGCGAGCGCGCGGGGGTAGAGCTGGTGCTCGGCGAACTTGACCCTTTCGGCAAGGGTCTCGGCCGTATCGCCCGGCGCGATCGGCACGCGGACCTGCGCGAGCACCTCTCCGGCGTCGAGCTCGGGCGTCACGAGGTGCACGCTGGTGCCTGCATGGCTGTCCCCCGCCGCGAGCGCGCGGGCATGGGTGTCGAGCCCCTTGTAGAGCGGCAGCAGCGAGGGGTGGATGTTGAGCATCCGGCCCAGCCAGCGCTCGACGAACCCGTCCGAGAGGATGCGCATGTAGCCCGCCAGCACGATGTATTCGGCGCCCGCCTCGAGTACGGCTGCCTCCATCGCCGCGTCATGCGCCTCGCGGGTCATTCCCTTGTGCGGCAGGGCAAAGGTGGCGATCCCCTCGGCGGCGGCGAGGCTTAGTCCCTCGGCTGCGGGATTGTTGGAGGCGACCAGCACCACCTCGTAAGGGCACTGAGCGATGCGGCTGGCATAGACCAGCGCCGCCATATTGGTCCCCGCGCCGGAAATGAGAATCGCGATGCGGGCCTTGTCGGTCACGAATTGGCTCCGTTCGCCTCGAGCGAAGTCGAGAGGCCTTGCACCATGTGTCTCGACTGCGCTCGACACGAACGGAGGTTGGGTTCAGCCAAGATGCGTCGCGCTCCAGTCGCTCTTGGCCGACCATGTCTCGACGCTGCCGCGCACGGTGCAGCCCTTCTCGCCCGCCTCAATGCGGCCGACGGTGACGACCGTCTCGCCAGCTGCCTCCAGCTGCGCCATGACCTCGGCGACCTTCTCCGCGTTCACCGCCAGCACCATGCCGACGCCGCAGTTGAAGGTGCGCGCCATCTCCTCGGGCTCGATGTTCCCCTGCGCCTGGAGGAAGGCCATGAGGCGCGGCTGCGGCCAGAGGTCGGCATCGACATGGGCGTGGGCACCATCGGGCAGGATGCGCGGGATGTTCTCGAGCAGCCCGCCGCCGGTGATGTGGGCGAGCGCGTTGATCAGCCCGGCGCGGATCAGCGGCAGCAGGCTCGCGACATAGATGCGCGTCGGCGTGATCAGCGCGTCGATGAGCAGCACGTCCTGATCGAAGAGAGCGGGGCGGTTCAGCTTCCAGCCCTTGTCCGCCGCGAGCCTGCGGACGAGCGAATAGCCGTTCGAGTGGACCCCGCTCGATGCAAGGCCGAGCAGCACGTCACCCGGCGCGACCTTGTCGCCGGTGAGCTGCTCGCCGCGCTCGACCGCGCCGACGCAGAAGCCGGCAAGGTCATAGTCGCCGGGGGCGTACATCCCCGGCATCTCCGCCGTCTCGCCGCCGATCAGCGCGCAGCCGGCGATCTTGCAGCCCTCCGCGATCCCCGCGATCACCCGCTCGGCGACGCCGTTCTCCAGCTTGCCGGTCGCGAAGTAGTCGAGGAAGAACAGCGGCTCGGCGCCCTGGACGATGAGGTCATTGACGCACATCGCGACGAGATCGATGCCGACATGATCGTGCCGGTCATGCTCGATAGCGAGCTTGAGCTTGGTGCCCACCCCGTCATTCGCGGCGACCAGCAGCGGGTCCCTGTAGCCCGCCGCCTTCGGATCGAAGAACCCGCCGAAGCCGCCCAATTCGCTGGTCGCGCCGGGGCGGGCGGTCGCCCTGGCGAGCGGGGCGATGGCCTTGACCAGCGCATTGCCCGCAGCGATCGATACGCCGGCATCGGCATAGGTGTAGCCGCTGCCCTTGGGCGGGCCGCTCTCGTCTGTCCCCGAAGTCATGCTCAGGCCCATAGCCTTTCCCGCTTGGAATTCCACCCGCCTTTGGGCAAAGGACGCGAGGCTGTCCCCATGAGCACTGCGCTGTCCCCTACCGGCCCCGCTGCCGCACCCGCCAGGCCGCTGCGGCGCTGGTTTGCCAGCACCGCGCTGACGGTCGCGCTGCTGGGCGGCGGTTTCGCGCTGGTCGCGCAGGTCGCCGGGGACCGCGGCATCGCACCGACCGCGGCGACTTCCGACATCGAAGTCAGGGGCATCAAGGTCGACGTCCAGGGCAAGAGCGCCGAGGACGCGCGTGCCAACGGCTGGCGCGAGGCGCAGAAGCAGGCCTGGGCCAAGCTCGGCGGCCCGCAGCTCTCCGAGGGGCAATTGTCCGGCATCGTCTCGGCGATCGTCATCGAGCGCGAGCAGTTGGGCCCGCGCCGCTACATCGCGACATTGGGCGTGGTCTTCGACCGCCAGCGCGCCGGCTCCTACCTCGGCGGGCAGCAGCAGGCGAGCCGCTCTGCGCCGATGCTGCTCGTCCCCGTCCTCGAGAGCGGCGGCGCCTACATCACCTTCGAGCAGCGCAATCCCTGGCAGCGCGCCTGGGCCGAGTTCAATCCCGGCGCGAGCCGCATCGATTACGTGCGGCTGAACGGCGGCGGGGGCGATTCGCTGCTTGTCAACTTCGGCCAGGCGACGCGCCGCAGCCGCGCGTGGTGGCGCACGACGCTCGACCAGTACGGCGCGACCGACGTGCTGATGGCCTATGCCCGGCTCGAGCACCAGTTTCCCGGCGGGCCGCTCGCCGGCACCTTCACCGCGCGCTACGGCCCCGACAGCCGGCCGCTCGAAACCTTCACCCTGAAGGCCGATGGTCCCGACGCCCTGCCGGGGATGCTGGCGCAGGCGGTCGAGCGGTTCGACCAGATTTTCGCCGCCGCCCTCTCGTCCGGCAAGCTCACCCCCGATCCCACCCTGCGGCTCGGCGGCGGAGGCCAGATGGACCCGGCGATCCAGCAGCTGATCGAGATCGGCCGCGCCGCACAGGCCCGCCGTGCCGCTGAAGCGGCGCTGGCCGCGGGCGAGGTGCCGCGCATCGAAGCCCAGCCGATCGCCGGCATCGAGCCGGGCGAGGCTCAGGTGCGGCTCATCACCGTGCAGTTCGCCACCCCCGATGCGGCCGCCTTCGACGCCTCGCTGACCGCGGTGCGTGCGGCGAGCGGCGTGCGCGGGCTCGGCGTCACCAGCACGGCGATCGGCGGGACCTCGGTGATGGCGGTGACCTATGCCGGCACCATCGAGGAACTCGCCGGCGCGCTCGAGGCACGCGGCTTCACGGTGCGGCGAGGGGCGAACGCGCTCGCCATCAGCCGCTGACGGGCGCGCAGGGCGCGGGCGCGAGATGAGCGAACCCTCCCAGATCGCGCTGCCCCTGTCGGCGCGCCGCCCGGGGGCGCAGCGGATTGTCGTCGGCGCGGCGAACGCGGGTGCGATCGACGCGCTCCAGTCACCCGAACGCTGGCCCTTCCACGTCGCTGTCCTCACCGGTCCGCCGCGCTCGGGCAAATCGCTGCTCGGTCGTTGGGCGGAGGCGCGCAACGCGACGCTCGAAGTGATCGACGATGCCGAACGCATGGACGAGACGGCCCTGTTCCACTGCTGGAACGCGGTGCAGCAGGGCGGCACGCGGGCCGATACAGAGGGGGGCGGGGCGCTGCTCATCATCGCCAACGCCGACCCGGAGCACGGGGGCTGGCGGATCGCGCTCCCCGACCTTGCCTCGCGCATCGGCGGCTCGCTGCAACTCGCGATCCAGCCGCCCGACGATGCCATGGCGGGCGAGCTGATCCTCGCCCATGCCGAGGCGCGCGGGTTGCTCCTCGCGGAGGGCGCCGCGGACTACCTCGTTCCCCGCACCACCCGCAGCTTCGCTGCCCTCGAGGCGCTCGTCGCCACCATCGACCGCATTTCCCTTGAACGCCAGCAGCCTGCCACCATGTCTGTTTGGCGCGCCGCGCTCGAGGCCCTCCACGGGCCCGAGCAGCAGCGCCTGTTGTGACGAGGCCGATTGCATCGGCAATGCTTTGGTGGGACAAGCGGAGGGGCGATGTTCGAGCAACTGGTCAGCTATCTGGACTCGGTCCGCGCACGTGACCCCGCGCCGCGCTCGCGTTGGGAAATTCTTCTCTATCCTGGCGTCTGGGCCCTGGGCTTCCACCGCGTGGCGCACTGGCTGTTCGAGGCGCAGATGTTCTTCCTCGCGCGGGTGATCAATCACCTCTCGCGCCTGCTGACCGCGATCGACATCCACCCGGGTGCCACGATCGGGAAGAACTTCTTCATCGACCACGGCTTCGTGGTGATTGGCGAGACAGCCGAAATTGGCGACAACGTCACGATCTACCAATGCGTGACACTGGGCGGCACCAACCCCGCCAATGGCAAGGGCGGCAAGCGCCACCCGACGTTGCGCGACAATGTCATCATCGGCTCCGGTGCGCAGATCATCGGGCCGATCGTCGTGGGTGAGCGCGCGCGCGTCGGCGCCAATGCCGTGGTCACCGAGGAAGTGCCGCCGGGCGCTACGATGGTCGGGATCAAGGCCCGCTCGACGCTGGTTCCGGCCGAGGAGTGGATGCGCGAATTCGTGCCCTATGGCACCCCCTGCGATGACCCCCCCTGCGACGATCAGGGCCGCCCGCGCCGCGACTGCGTCGAGAAGCTCGAGAGCGAGATCGCCCAGATGCGCGAGGAGTTGGCGCTGATGAAGGCGCTGCTCGCCGAGCGTGAGGCGCCCGCGTCCGCGCCCGATCCGTCGACCCACCCGCTCGGCCCCAATGTCGAGCCCGCGGTGCGCCTGCGCAAGCGCGCGGCCAAGGACTGATCCGGTCGGCGTGAGCGGTCTCCCCTCTTCGGGCACGGCAGGTCAGGTGGTCCCCTTCCCCGGCAGGGGCGCGGACCAGGTCGGCTTCGAGCGGCCCGAGCTGATGCGCATCCTCGACCTCTACGGCCGCATGGTCGCCGCCGGGGAATGGCGCGACTACGCGATGGACTTCACCCGCCAGGCCGCCACCTTCGCCGCCTTCCGCCGCACCGCCGAGCGCCCGCAAGCCCGCATCGAAAAGCGCCCCGCCTTGCGCGCCAAGCAGGGCATGTGGACTTTGTTCGGCGAACACGGCCAGGTGCTGAAGCGCGGGCATGATCTGGCGAACGTCCTCGCCCCGATGGAGCGGCGGCTGCTGAAGGCGGTGGAGGACTGATCCCCCTATCGACATCCCGGCGCAGGCCGGGACCCAGAGCGGCGAGCGCGGCACCCTAAGGCTCCGGGCCCCGGCCGGCGCCGGGGTGACGGTGAATGGCAAATCGCTGGCGCCGAAACCAAGCTTCGATTCTTCTTCGAGTCATAAATGCAGAGAGGCGCTATGTCCGTGTCCCGCCGCCGAAAGAACATCGAACTTAAGTGCGGAGATGTATTCGAGTTAGCCTTGCCAGATGGCAGGTGCGGCTACGGCATCGTCGTGAACCAAGGTGTGCTTCCGGACGGTGGAACGCCTTACATCGCCATCTTCAGCACCGCATATGCTGAACCTCCGAGTGTCTTCGAGGCTACTCAGGACAAAGTCGCACTCCAAGGTTGGACGACGGATGCGCTCATCTATCGTGGCGAATGGAAATTGATCGCACACGGTGCACCAATTCCCGCCATCCACTTTCCCAATTTCAAAGTGACCTCCGATGCGAAGGTATGGGTCGTCGATGTTTCTGGTCAGCCTATCGACGTAGCAACTCCGCAAGAAATAGATGTGCTGGATTATCAATTCAGCAGCACGGCCACGATTTTCAAGAAAGCTTTTGAGGCCCTGCACGGGTTCGGCGAGTGGAAGAGCCACTTTGACAAGCTTACGCCCCAGTACGTGCGAACTCACATGACCCGACCGGCGAAAAGATAAGCCCGCACCGGAGTCGATCCATTTTGACGAATGTAAGCTGCTGGGGCGGTCAGCTCTGAGCTACCGTTACTTCTGCAAGCACCCCGCGCTGTCGGCATCTCGTGATGTGCCCAAAGCAAAGGCCCGCCCCCTTGCAGGGACGGGCCTTCTGTATTCCGTCGCGGTAAGCCGGATCAGCCGCGCGCGCTGGTCGGCCCCGTCCCGGTGACCTTCTGCATCGCGCGCAGGATGTTGCCCGACTGCTCGCTGCCCGATTGCGGGGCGATCAGGTTGGTGAAGCTGTTGATCTCTTCCCAGTGCGCCGCGAAGCCCTCGACGGTCCGCTCGCCTTCCGGGAGCCACACGGCGTCGTTCATCACGGTCCACGAGGAGTGGAATCCGCCCGCGCCCGCGCCGACGATGGCGTTGGTCGGCGCGTCTTCGGAAACGAGGAACAGCGCGGCCGGGACCACGTTCTCGGGCGCGAAGAGCTTGAAGGCTTCCTCGGGGAAGAGGTCGGCGGTCATGCGGGTGCCTGCGACCGGCGACAGCGTGTTGCAGCGCACGTTGTACTTCGCGCCTTCGAGCGCCAGCGTCTTGGTGAGACCCGCAAGGCCGAGCTTCGCCGCGCCGTAGTTCGCCTGGCCGAAATTGCCGAACAGGCCCGTCGACGAGGCGGTCATCAGGATGCGGCCATAGCCCTGCTCGCGCATCAATTCCCAGCACGCCTTGGTGGCGAAGGCCGAGCCGGTGAGGTGCACCTTGACGACGAATTCGAAGTCGGCGGGCTCCATCTTGACGAAGGTCTTGTCGCGCAGCACGCCCGCGTTGTTGATGAGGACGTGGACGCCGCCCCACTTTTCCTTGGCCTCGGCGACCATCGCCTGCATCTGGTCGAACTCGGTCACCGAGTGACCGTTGGCGATCGCCTCGCCGCCCGCCGCCTTGATTTCCTCGACCACCTGGAGCGCGGCGTCCGAATGGCCGGTGCCGTCACGCGCGCCGCCGAGGTCGTTGACCACGACCTTCGCGCCGCGTTTGGCGAGTTCGAGCGCATAGGCCTTGCCGACCCCGCCGCCCGCGCCGGTGACGATCGCGACCTTGTCCTTGAAGCTGATGCTCATGATGTCTCTCTCCTGCTGTGCGAGAGGGCGTGCTTTACGCCCGCGTAAACCGTTGTGCGGCGCGCTGCGTGGCACTTTCGCGCCTCCCTTGCAACAGCCGAACTGACAGGGGCCGATGCCGTAGGGTCAGGCAGCCGGACGAAGCGCGGCGAGGGCGGGAATCAGCTCGCCGAACGAATCGATCACCGCGTCTGCGCCAAGCTCACGGGCTGGCTTGTCGCAGTAGCCATAGGCCGCCGCGACGAAGGGCACGCCCGCACCCTTGGCGGCGCGCGCGTCATAGCTGCTGTCGCCGATGAAGACGAAGGAGCCGCCCCCCGTGACCTCGCGCGCCTTCAGGATCGGGGCGGGGTGGGGCTTGGCGATGAACTGCCCGTCCTCGCCCTTGCCGAGCGAATCCCCGCCGATCACCGTCTCGAAGGCACCGATCAGGTCCAAGGTGGTGAGGATGTTGCGGGCGAAAGCCTCGAACTTGTTGGTGATGACGACCATGCGCACGTCCTGCGCCGCGAGCTCTGCCAGGGCCTCGCGCGCGCCGGGGTAGGCCTGGGTGTGGACCGCGTTGTTGGCCTCGTAGTAACCGAGCATCGCCTTGTAGAGCCGCTTGAACTCGGCCTCGGGCAGGCCCCCCTGCGCCTCCACCGCACGGGCCAGCATGATCTTCGCCCCGCCGCCGATCAGGTCCTTGGAGCTTTCGACCGAAACCTCGGCAAATCCGCCGAGCTTGAGCGCGTGGTTCACCGCGGCGCCGAGGTCGCGGAAGGTGTCGAGCAGGGTGCCGTCGAGGTCGAAGCCGATGGTGTCGAAGGGGATGGGGGCCATGCCTTCGCGCGTGGCGCAAGAGACTTCAATCTGCAAGTATTTGCTGGCAGGTTCGTCCATGCTTACAGGGGCTCCCATGACCACCACGAACCATCCCTTCGCCGCCATCATCCTCGCCGCCGGCAAGGGCACCCGCATGAAGAGCGACACCCACAAGGTGCTGCACAAGATTGCAGGCTTGCCGATGCTCGAGCACCTGATGGCGAGCGTTGCGGAACTGGGGCCGGAGCGGACCGCCGTGGTGGTGGGCGCGGGGCGCGAGCAGATCGAGAAGGCCGTGGGCACCCGCGCGGCGACCTGCCTCCAGGAGCCGCAGCTCGGCACCGGCCATGCGGTGCAGCAGGCCGAGGGCGCGCTGGCGGGCTTCGATGGCGACGTGCTGGTGCTCTACGGCGACGTGCCCTTCGTCCGCGCGGCGACGATGCGCGCGATGCTCGAGCGGCTTCACGGGGACGACAACCCCGCCGCGGTGGTGCTCGGCTTCGAGCCCGAGGACCCGCTCGCCTATGGCCGGGTGATCGCGGACGATGCCGGAACCATCCTCAAGATGGTCGAATACAAGGACGCCGACGAGGGCGAGCGCGCCTGCCGGCTGTGCAATTCCGGGCTGCTCGCCGCCCGCGCTGCGGACCTGTTCGACCTGCTCGCGCGGGTCGGCAACGACAATGCGCAGGGCGAGTATTACCTCCCGGACATCGTCAACATCGCCATCGCTGACGGGCGTCCGTGTGCGGTGATCGTGGCGGAGAGCGCCGACGAGGTCGCGGGGATCAACTCCCGCGCCGAACTCGCCGCCGCCGAAGCGCGCTGGCAGGCCGCGCGCCGGCTCAAGGCCATGGACGACGGCGCGACCCTGATCGCACCGGAGACGGTGTTCTTCGCCCACGACACCGTGCTGGGCCGCGACGTCATCATCGAGCCCAACGTCTTCTTCGGCCCCGGCGTGCGGGTCGCCGACAAGGTGCTGATCCGCGCCAATTCCCACATCGAGGGCGCGAGCCTCGCCAGCGGGGTCAAGGTCGGACCCTTCGCCCGCCTGCGCCCGGGCACGGTGATGGAGGAAGACAGCTTCGTCGGCAATTTCGTCGAGGTGAAGAACGCGGTGCTCCACAACGGCGCCAAGGCGAGCCACCTCACCTATCTGGGCGATGCCACGATCGGCGCGCACGCCAACATCGGGGCGGGGACGATCACCTGCAATTATGACGGCTACTTCAAGTATCGCACCGTGATCGGCGAGCGCGCCTTCATCGGCTCGAACTCGGCACTGGTCGCGCCCGTCACGATCGGCGCCGACGCGATCGTCGCCGCGGGCTCGACGGTCAGCCGCGATGTCGATGCGGGCGAGCTTCGCATGGTGCGCGCCGATCAGCTGGTGAAGCCGGGCTGGGCGGACCGCTTCCACGACACGATGAAGAAGAAGAAGGCGGGGGAGAGGAAGGAATGATCAAGGGGACGCCCGGCCTTGCGGCCATCTTTTTCGTGAGCGCGTGCCAGGGCCAGACTGGCAGCGCACCGGACCAGCCGGTGGAGGCGAGCCCGGTCGCTTCTCCGGCCGCGGCGACTCCGGCAGCCACGGCTGCGGAGGCGGCCGCCTGCGCCGCGGGCGAGACGCCGATCTTCGCCTGCGCCTTCAAGGACGGCAAGCACGTCGCGGTCTGCGGCACCGCGCCGGGCACGGCGGAATACCGCTTCGGCGGCGACACGCCCGAGCTCGTGCTGAAGGGCGGCGAGCGGGCCAATGTCATGTATTCGGGCGGCGGCGAGAGCCAGCTCGCCTTCGCCAACGGCTCCACACGCTACATCGTCTTCAGCCGCATGGTGCGCACCGGCTTCGGCGAGGATGGCAACAACCCCGCGATCAGCGACGGCATCGTGATCGAGCGCGCCGGCGCATTCCAGGCGATCCGGGTGTGCGAGGACCCCAAGGTGCTCGCGGTCGATGTGAACGCAGCCGAGACCTTCCTGCCGGCGGGCAAGGCCAGTGACGGCATGGAACTCTTCACCGAGGAGACCATGCGCGCGGACCCGCCCGGGCAATGAGCGAGGAGGAGGGCCTGACCTGCTGGCTGTGCGGGCGGCCGCTGGGCGAGATCGTCCAGTGGCACCACCCCGTGCCCAAGTCGAAAAAGGGCAAGGTGAAGGTCCCGGTCCACCCGATCTGCCACAAGACCATCCATGCGAACTTCACCAACAACGAGCTTGTCCGGATCGGCGCGGATGCCGAGGCGATCCGCGTCAACCCGGGAATTGCCAAGTTCGTCGCCTGGGTGAGCAGCAAGCCGCCCGATTTCAACGCTCCGACCCGCTAGGCGGAACCATCCGCCTAGCGTGACGCTCTGGCTCCCGTAACGAGGAGACACGCATGAGCGCCGCCAGATGGATCGCCGCCGGAGCCGGGCTTGCCGCCGTGGGGGCGATCGCCGCCGTGAGACACGAGCGCCAGAGCGAGCAGCCGGACTACCGGGTGCTGCGCGCGGACGGCGATTTCGAGATCAGGGACTATCCCGCGCTCGTGGTCGCCGAGGTCACCAGTATCGGCGCTCGCGAAGCCGCCAACAATGCAAGCTTCCGGCGCCTTGCCGCCTACATCTTCGCGCAGGATCGCCCCGCAGGCGGCGAAAGGATCGCGATGACCGCACCGGTTCTCCAGGACGAGATCGGACAGGGCGCTTGGCGGACGCGCTTCGTGATGCCCGCGAAGTACACGCTCGCGACCCTGCCGCCCGCACCTTCCGACATCACCTTGACCGAGATGTCGGCGCGGCGCATGGCGGCGGTGCGCTTTGCCGGAAACGCCAGCAGCCGCGACCTGGCGATGAGGGAAGCGCGCCTCAGGGACTGGCTGCGCGAGGCGGGCCTTACGGCGGCGGGCGAGGCGGAGTATGCCTTCTACAATTCGCCGATGGTGCCGGGCCCCTTGCGCCGCAACGAGGTGCTCATCCCCGTGACGTGAGGCCGGCTGGCTCAGGCGTCCGCCATTCGGCCTGCTGCGCTCCCGCCGCCCGCGAAGTATTCGGCTTCCCATTGCTCGAACTCGCTGCGGCTCAGCAGGTAGCGCTCGCGCGCCTCGTGAAAGCTGATCGCGCCCTCGTGCACGGCGCGCACGACCTCGTCCTTCTTCGCCTTGGACCAGTGGATGCGGTGGGTCTTGGGCAGCTTGTAGTAGCTCTTGATCGCGTCGGCGATCGAGACGTTCCTGGGGTAGGCCATCGGTGATGCTCCTCATCGGCAGTATCGCCCCCGATGGCCCGAGTGTTGACGCGGGCACTTAACAAGATCCTGCGGAACATGGTTAAGCCCGCGTTGATGAAGCGCACCGTGCTTGCCCTGCGACGAGCGGAGCGCAAGAGCGGCTCGCAGACAAGCGAAGGGCGGCTCTCCCACCGGGGAGCCGCCCTTCTTGGCTGCCGCCCTGAGGGCCTCAGCGCTTGTCCATCAGGCGCTGCATCAGGTAGATGAACTGCAGCGCCTGGAGCTTCGCGCGCTGGTCGTTGTCGACCCCGCCCGAGTGGCCCCCGGTGGTGTCCTCGAAGTAGTAGTAAGGCTGGCCCAGCGCCTTCAGTTTCGCCGCCGCCTTGCGGGCGTGCGCGGGGTGAGTGCGGTCATCGGCGGTTGAGGCCCACAGGAAGGGCGCGGGGTAGTTCACGCCCGCGACGATCTTCTGGTAGGGCGAGTAGCCCTCGATCCACTTGCGCTGCTCGGGAATACGCGGGTCGCCGTACTCGCCGATCCACGAGGCGCCGCGGCCGATCAGGTGATAGCGCAGCATGTCGAACAGCGGGATCTGCACGATCGCCGCGCCTAGCAGGTCGGGCCGCTGGGTGACGAATGTGCCGACCAGCAGACCCCCTTGCGAGCCGCCCTGGATCCCGAGGTGCTTGGGGCTGGTGAAGCCGCGCTTCACCAGGTCCTCGCCCACCGCGATGAAATCATCCCAGGTGCGCTGCTTGTTCTCGCGGATCGCGGTCTGGTGCCATTGCGGCCCGAACTCGCCCCCGCCGCGCAGGTTGGCGAGCACATAGGCGCCGCCCTTCTCGACCCACAGCTTGCCGGTCGAGGCCAGATAGGCGGGCAGGCGCGGCACCTGGAAGCCGCCGTAGCCGGTGAGGAGCGTCGCGGTCGATCCGTCCGCTTTCATCCCCTTGGGCTTGACGATGAAGTAGGGGATCTTTGTCCCGTCCTTGCTGACCGCCTCGTATTGTTCGACCGTGGCCCCGGCCGGGTCGAAGTAGGCCGGCGAGGTCTTGAGCACCCACGGCGCGCCGCTGCCGTCGGCGTAGTAGAGCGTCGTCGGCGCGAGGAAGCCGCTCACCGTGTACATGATCTGGTCGGTGTCGTCAGAGGAGGCGGCGATGCCGATCGTCGCATTATCCGGGAGGGCAACCGGCGTGCTCGCCCACTTGCCGTCCTTGAAGTTGAACTTCAGAACCTTGCCCACGACGTTGTCGAGCAGCGCGACGTAGAGCCCGCCGCCGGTGACGGTGCTGCCCTGCTTGGTCTGGCGGTCGGCGGGCGCCCAGACGAGCGACTTAGGCGCGCCGTTGGGATCGGCCTTCCACTTGGCGAGGTCGACCGCGACGAGGCTGTCGGCGGGGAAGGTCTGGCCGCCCACCGTCCAGTCGACATCGGGCGAGAACAGCATCTGCCCATCGACGATCCCGACGGGGTTCGCCTTGGTGGGCAGCTCGAGCTGGAGCCACTTGCCGTCCTTCCATACGTACCACAGCCGTTCGTGGAAGCTGATCCCGCGATAGGCGATGCGCGCGTGGATCGTGCCCTTGTTGTCACGCAGCAGCGCCGCGCCCGAGGAGACGTCCTTGGCATCGCCGCGGAAGATCTCCTTCGCATCGGCGATCGGGGTGCCGCGCTTCCATTCGCGGGTGGTGAAAGGGTATTCGCTCTCGGTGAGCGTGCCGGGGCCGAAGTTGCGGCTGACCAGCAGGGTGTTCTCGTCCACCCACTCGACCCCGCCCTGGCTCTTTTCGCTGAGCACGAAGCCGTTCGGGACGAACTGCTTCGTCACCGTATCGAATTCGCGCATGATGGTGGCGTCCTCGCCCCCATCGGACAGGGCGATCATGCAGCGGGTCTCGGCCGGCGGGAGGCAGGTCGAGCCCTGATAGACCCACTCCTTGCCTTCCGCCTTGGCGAGCGCATCGATGTCGAGCACCACTTCCCATTGCGGGGTCGCGGTGCGGTAGCTTTCGAGCGTGGTGCGGCGCAGGACACCCTTGGGGTTCGTCTTGTCCTGCCAGAAATTGTGGAGCCCGTCGGGGCGGAAGCTGACGAAGGGGATGCGGTCGTTGCTGTCGAAGATCGCCAGCGCCTCGGCCTTCAGCTGCTGAAAGCGGGGATCGGCCTCGAAAGCCGCAAGGGTGCGAGCGTTCTCCTTGGCGACCCAATCGAGCGCCTCCGGGCTGCGGGCCTGCTCGAGGAAGATGTAGGGGTCCTGCTCGGGGCCGGGGACGCCCGGGACGGGGGTTTCTTCGGCGGCCGAGGCGCCGGTCGGGGCTGCGATGGTCATGGCGAGGGCCAGTGCGAAAGTGGAGACAAGTTTCAAGCGTCCTCTCCTCAGGGGATTGCTGGCCCGTGTTGTGCCGAGGACGGGCAGAGATGTGAAGGGGACAAACGAAAAAGGGCGAGCCAATCGGCCCGCCCTCTTGCATGGGTGTCGGCGACGGAGTGCCTCAGCCCTCGACGTGCTCGGCAAGGACGGTGAGGCCCTTCTCATTCACCTCGGCAAAGCCGCCGCGCACCTGGATCACCTCGGGTGCCGCGTTCGCGGTGGCGAAGACCTGCACCGCGCCGTCGCGGATCGTGCTCATGAAGGGCGCATGGCCTTCGAGCACGCCGAATTCGCCTTCGGTGCCGGGGACGACCACCATGTGGACCTCCTGCGAGCGGACGAGCTTGGCGGGAGTGACGAGTTCGAAGTGGAGGGGCATGGCGCCTTACGCTTCCTCGGCCATCTTCTTGGCCTTCTCGACCGCCTGGTCGATCCCGCCGACCATGTAGAAGGCCGGCTCGGGCAGGTGGTCATATTCGCCGTCCACGACTGCCTTGAAGCCCTTCACGGTGTCCTCGATCTGCACGAACACGCCCGAGAGGCCGGTGAAGACTTCCGCGACGTGGAACGGCTGCGACAG
>JBJTSG010000315.1:0-6099 GCA_046076505.1 Erythrobacter sp.
TCACCGATGCCCAGCTGACCCAGATCAACGACAGCGCCAAGAACGTCTACAACTTCGACACTGGCGGCGTTCCGACCGACGTCGTCGAGAGCGACGACAAGCTGGTCACCAAGCTCGACTGGAACATCGCCGACGGCCACCGCCTGACCGCGACCTACATCTGGAACGAAAGCTCGCTCCTTGCCGGTCAGACCGGCGTCGGCCAGATCAACGCCAACAACCCGACCTTCAACCTGCTGTCGAACAACTACACGCAGGGTGCGGTCAATCACTTCGGCATGATCCAGTCGAACAACCAGTGGTCGGACAACTTCTCGACCATGCTGCGCGTGTCCTATGCCGACTACGTGCGCCTGCAGGTGCCGATCGGCGGCAACCGCGACTTCGGCGAATTCAACGTCTGCCTTGAAGGCGTCGCCACCGCGCCGCCGCTGGTCTGCCCGAACGGCGTGCGCCGCCTGCGCTTCGGTCCGGACCTCAGCCGTCAGGCCAACGAACTCGACAGCCAGAGCCTCAACATCGAGTTCGCCGCGACGCTCAACCTCAACAACCACACCGTCAAGGTGATCGCAGAGCGTCGCCGCCAGGACGTGCGCAATCTCTTCGCGCAGCGCACCTCGGGCGTTTGGCTGTTCGACGGGATCAACGACCTCCAGGCGCGCCGGGCCAACGAGCTTGACTTCGCCGTGCCGCTGCGCGGCGGGATCGAGACCGTGACCGCCGATTTCCAGAACAACAGCTGGACCTTCGGCATCATGGACACGATCGACGTGACCGACAACCTGACCGTCGTCGCCGGCATGCGCTACGACCTGTTCGACACGCCGGACGTTCCGTTCCGCAACGATGCGTTCCTTGCCCGCTTCGGCTTCCCGAACACCTCGACGCTGAACGGGCGCGACCTCTTCCAGCCGCGCTTCGGCTTGAACTGGAAGCCGACCGACCGCCTCCAGATCCGCGGCTCGGCCGGCGTCTTCGGCGGCGGCAACCCGAACGTGTGGATTTCGAACAACTATTCGAACCCCGGTCCGACGATCGGCCGTGTCCAGGTCCGCCGCGTGCCCGGTGCGACCCCGGCGCAGGACACCTTCACCGTCGCGGGCGTGACCGGGCTCACGGCAGCCCAGCAGAACGCCATCGGCGCCGCGACGCTCAACAACGTCACCGGCGGGACCGGCATTCCGCAGGCGCTGATCGACGCGATCCGCACCACCGGCACGGCCGCCTCGCCGACCAACGCGCTCGACCCGAACTTCGAGCCGCTCTCGCAGTGGCGTTTCTCGGGCTCGATCGATTACGAAGCCAACCTCGGCTTCCTCGGCGATGGCTGGAACCTCGGCGTCGACGTGGTCTACTCGAAGGTGCGCGATGCGCTCGAGTGGACCGACCTGCGCTCGGTGCCGAACGGCACGCTGCCCGACGGCCGCATCCGTTACAACGTGCTCGCCGGGCAGGGCACCACGGTCAACACCGACGTGCTCCTGACCAACACGGGTTTCGGAGACAGCTGGAACGTCGTGGCGCGCTTCGACAAGCGGTTCGCCTCGGGCTTCTTCCTGAACGGCGCCTACACCTTCGGCGACGTGCAGGATCAGAACCCGGGCACCTCGTCGGTGGCGTTCTCGAACTTCCAGAACACCGCTGTGGGCATCGATTCGAACTTCGCTGCGCGGGGCATTTCGAACTACCAGCGTGACCACCAGTTCCGCCTGGTGGCCGGCTACGATGCCGAGCTGTTCGGTGACAACAACACCCGCATCGAGTTCTTCTACAACGCCCGTTCGGGCCAGCGTTACAGCTACACCTTCGCCGACCAGGCGGCAGGGACCGCCCGCTCGACGGTGCTCGGCGTGACCGGCCGCAACGAACGCGGTCTGCTCTACGTGCCCAACGTGAGTAGCCCGACCGCCGATCCGCGGGTGACCTATGCGCCGAACTTCGACTTCGCGGGCTTCCAGAACTTCGTGCGCAACTCGGAACTGAGCAAGTATCAGGGTCAGATCGCGCCGAAGAACATCGCCGAGACGCCGTGGGTCCACAAGCTCGACCTCGCGGTGCGTCAGGAAGTGCCCTTCGTGTTCGGTGGCAAGATCGAACTGTCGATGGAAATGGAGAACGTCCTCAACTTCATCGACAAGGACTGGGGCACCATCCGCCAGGTCGGCTTCCCCTACACCGCGCCGATCGTCAACGTCGCCTGCCTCACCACCGGCGGTGCTGTCGCGACCGTCAGCCAGCCGTGCACGCAGTACCGCTACGAGAACCGCGTAACCTCCGGTCCGAACGCCAACCGCTTCGTGGCGCCGGTCGAGGCGACCCAGATCAACGGCTCGCTGTGGGGCGTCCGCTTCGGGGTGCGCGTCAAGTTCTGATCCGCGCTTTCTGCGAAACCAATGCAAGGGCGGTCCGGCAACGGGCCGCCCTTTTGCTGTGTGCCTCGCACACGTGAGCTGGGGCAGACGGCGCGGCGAGGTCGGCTGCCTTCGAGGAGCAGTGCCCGGGCGCCTGCACCCGAGGTTTCGACCCACGATACAATCAGGAAAGAGCCTGAAGCGAGAACGCTGAGGTCGGAGGCTGGTGCGGCCCATCCTCGGCGGCACGAGGATGGACTGCGGCTAGGCCGCTTCAGTGCCCTTACGCGTCGTGCGACGCGCCCCTGTCGAGCCCTTCGGCTGCGATGTCACAGGCGAGCAGGTGCTCTGCCAGGGCGGCAAGCTCCGCCGGGGCGGGGCTGGCTGTGATCGCTCGTTCGAGCGCGCTCGCCGCCTCACCGAGCTGCGGGGCGTCGAACAGCGCTGCGCTGCCGGCGAGCTTGTGGAGCTGGCGCGCGAGCGCGGTGCGGCGCCCGGCGGTTGCGGCAGAGGGCTCCCCCGCCTCCTCGAGCCAGCCTTCCACAAGTCCCGCGCGAACGGCATTGATCGTCTCGCTGCGGCGAGTTTCCCAGCGCGCCACCAGCTGCGGCGATCGTGCCCGCGCCCGTCCCGGCAGCGGTGCGGCAAGGGGTTCGTCCTCGACGATGCGGGTCGGCAACCAGCGTTGCAGGGTCCGGGCAAGCTGGGCGAAAACCACGGGCTTGGCGAGGTGGCCCTGCATCCCCGCCTCGCGCACGGCGGTGACATCCTCGGGGTACGCGTTGGCGGTAAGGGCGATGATCGGCAGCTGACCGGGCCCGATGCCCTCGGCCCGGATCGCGCGCGTCGCGGCGAGCCCGTCGCAGTCGGGCATCTGCACGTCCATCAGCACGAGATCGTAGGGGCGACCGCGCATGATCGAATCGATCACCATCGCGATGCCCTCGTTTCCGTCATGCGCGACCGCCACCTCCTGCCCGCAGCGCTCGAGCATCTCGGTGACGAGGATGCGGTTGATGTCGTGGTCCTCGACGAGGAGGATGCGCGAGGAGCCGGGCAATTCGGGCAAGGGCGACGCCAGATCCCGGGCATTCGCGGCGAAGGGCGCGTCGAGCCCCTGCAGTACCGGCTCGGGCACGGGCGGGACAAGCGTCGCCGGCAGCACCAGCGTGAAGCGCGACCCCTCGCCGGGGGTGCTCTCGACCTCGATCCGCCCGCCGAGCAGGCCGGCCAGCTGCCGGCTGATCGAGAGGCCGAGACCGGTGCCGCCGAAGCGCCGCGCGGTCTGGCTCTCGCCCTGGGTGAAGGGGTGGAAGATCGTCTCGAGCTGGAGCGGGCTGATGCCGATGCCGCTATCGGCGACGCTCACGCGCACCTCGTGGCGGGTGATGGCGGTGCCGACCCGGATGCCGCCACGCTCGGTGAACTTCACCGCGTTGCCGATGAGGTTGAGGAGGATCTGCCGCAGCCGCAGCCCGTCGGTCAGCAGCCACGGAGGTTCGGGCGCGGTGCCCTCGTCCCAGACGATGTCGAGGGTCAGCCCCTTGCGTTCGGCCGACGGGCGGTGGAGCGCCGCGCATTCGGCGAGGCAGGCGTCGAGGTCGACGGGTGCGCGGTCGATGGCGAATTGCCCGCTCTCGATCTTCGACAGGTCGAGCACGTCATTGAGGAGCATCATCATTGAGCGACCCGACTGGACGATCAGCTCGGCGAAGCGGCGCTGGTCCTCGGCAAGTTCGCCTTGCAGCATCAGTTCGGCAAAGCCCAGCACCCCGTTCATCGGCGTGCGGATCTCGTGGCTCATGTTGGCGAGGAACTCGGACTTGGCGCGCGCGGCGTTCTCGGCGTTGCGGCGGGCTCGGGTCAGCAGCAGCTCGAGCTCGACCCGCTCGGTCACGTCGCGGGCGGCGACCACCACGCCCTCGCGGGTGCCGGTCAGCGGGTTGGTGACGACCGTGCAGTCCGCCTCGAGAAACACCGGCGCCCCGTCCGGCCCGTCGCCGAAGCGGCGGTAGGTGACACGCTCGCGCTCGCTGGTGCCATCGAGCAGCCGGGCGAGCGCTTCCGAGGCGCGGTCCTGCGCGTCGGGATGGAGGCGAGCGGTTGCGTGGCGGCCGACGAAGGTTTCCGGCTTGGCGCCCAGCACCTCATGCACCGAGGGCGAGGCATAGGTGCAGATCCCGGCGAGGTCGAAGCGCAGGATCGCGTCGCTGATGTTCTCGGCGAGGATGTCGACCTCGCGCTTGCCGACCGCGAGGCGCGCGAGCATGCGGTCGCGTCCGGCGAGGATCGCGGCGACCGGCAGGCCGGTGAGGAAATTGGCAGCGATGAAGGCCTGGAGCAGGTGGAGCTGCGCAAAGCCGGCGATGCTCGCTCCCGCAATCGGTCCCTGGCCCGCCACCGTCATCACCGCGGCGACCAGCGCGAGGATGGCCACGTGCAACGCACTGCCGAGGCTGCCGAGCCTGAAGGCGTGGAGCAGGGTGATCGGCTGGATCAGGAACAGCAGCGGATAGTGTCCCTCGCGGAACACGAGCAGGGCGCAGGCCATGCCGCCGGCCAGCAGCGCGATGCGCTCGGCCGGGGGGGCAGGCGAGGGCGGCAGCGTGCCGCGCCAGCGGTCGACCAGGAGCAGCGCGGTTGGCACGATCAGGACCATCGCCATGCTGTCGGTGAGGAACCACGCCAGCATCCCGCTGCGCACGTCCGCGAGCCCTGCTCCCATCGCCGGCGCGGCGAGCAGGGTGGAGACGAGCGGACCGACCATACCGCCGGCCCAGACAAGGCGGGCGAGACTGGCGATGCGGGTCATGTCGGGCGCCTCGTGCAGGCCCGTCCGCGTCAGGGCCAGCACAGCGATGATCTCGGCCAGATGCGCGACGGCGAACAGCAGCGCGACGCTGTCCGGAAGCTGGAGCACGGCGTTGGCCGCGAGGCTTCCGGCGAAGCAGGCGGCGAGGAAGGGCAGTTCGTTGCCGAGCCGCACGCGCAGCAGCAGGGCCGCCGCGCAGGCATTGGGCAGCCAAACGGGGCCCGCCAGCGCGTCCCCGCGCGAGAGCCACAGGCTGAGGCAGGCGAGCATCGCGTAGCCGACCCCGCCGATCGCGGCGGCAAGCAGGCTGGCGCTGTCGAGCGGGCCGCCGGCGATCCGGACGGCTTGCGCGGCGCGGTCCAGCAGCGCGGCTTTGGGCTCGCCCGGCGAAAGATCCTCGCCACCGCTGGGCATTGCGCCGCCGAGGCGATCCTCGCCAGGTGCGACAGGGGGCTTGCGCAAGGTGCCGAAGGCGGGCTTGGCGGCGCGGGCTGCGCCCTCCGCCGCGCCGGGCGCGCGCGCAGGGAACGCGGGGCGCGCTTGCGCAGCCTCGCCGACCGAGCCCGCAAAGGCGAAGTCCGCTTCGGCATCGGCAGGGTCTTCCCCGTCGTGCCGGGTGTTGTCCAACGCGGGCTCGATCGTTCGCGCTCCATCGCCAATTGCCGGGCCTCTGCTATACTCCTTCGGCTCGGCTTGCGGGCAGAAGTGCATCCAGTTCGGAGCAAATGCGGAGTGCAGCCTTGGCAACGTCGGACAAGGAGGGTTTCGGGGCACGCCCGCGGCGGCTGAGCTGGCCGCTGGTGACCGCCATCGTCTTCGCGCATGGCGCCGTGCTCTACGGCCTCGCACAGGCGCTGGTGCCCGACATCACCACCGCGGCTGTGGAGCAGGTGGTGTCGGCCTTCAGCATCGCCGAGCCGCCGCCGCCCCCTCCGC
>JBJTSG010000316.1:0-4093 GCA_046076505.1 Erythrobacter sp.
GGCTGGTCTTGCCCGCGCCGCTCGCGCCGGTGAGAAAGTAGAAGCTGCCGGGGTAGAGGGTGAAGGACAGATTGCTCAGCACCTCGGGATCCGTGCCGTAGCGCAGGCCGACATTGTCGAACTTGACGATCTCGGTGAGGCGATCACTCATCCCGTCGCACGTAACAGGGGGCTGGCCGACGGGGAAGCGCGCATTGGCGAAGTTGCCCGGGGATTCGTGCCTGTCAGGCCCGCACAATGTGGAAAACACGAGGTAAATGTGACGCCCCGCGGTTCCTGCTCTTGTGCGCTGCCCTGCGAAGACTATCACCAATCGTGACATGATCATCGCCTGCCCAGCCTGTGGCACCCGCTACGCCGTGCCCGATGCTGCCATCGGCAGCGAGGGGCGCACCGTGCGCTGCGCCAAGTGCAAGCACAGCTGGTTCCAGGAGCCGGGCGCGGCGGCGGTGGCAGCCGCCCCAGCGCCGACGCCCTCCGCTCCGCCTTCGCCTCCGCCAGCACCGCCGGTGCGCGAGCCTGCGCCGCAGCAAGCCGCACCCACAGTGGCATCGCCGCCGCCCGCGCCGCCCCGAGCCGCTCCTCCGCCGCCCGCACCCCCGCCCCCGTCGCCGGCTACGCAGCCCGCGCCCGAGCCCGCCACCAACGGGCCTTCAGTCAGCCACTGGCGCACGCCGGAGCCGCCGGCCGAGCGCAGCTACACCGAGGAAGACGCGAGCATCGCGGTGCGCGCGCTGCGCCGCGGCCTCGGAACGCCCGCTGACCCGGCCGAACCCGCAGCACCGCCGCCGCCCCCGCCGCCGCTGCGCAGCGATCCGCCGGCCGCGTTCCCCGCTGCCGATGGCGCGCCGCTGCCCACCCCCACCTTCGCCGACGACACCGGGGACGAGGACGAGGATGGCGGCTCGCAGTTCGAGTATCGCGCGCCCTTCACCCGGCCGCGCAACACGCTCCGCATGTGGACCCTTGCCGCGCTGCTGTTTGCGGCGATCGCCGGGGGGACGGCCTTCGCGGTGAACTTCTACGGCCTGCCCGACTGGCTCCCGCTCCAGCGCCCGACCTTCGGCGTCGGCCAGCCGGGCCTCACGCTCGATTTCCCCAAGTCGCAGCAGCGCAAGGAGCCGCTCGAGAACGGCGAGGTGATCTTCCGGGTGCGCGGCACGATCACCAACACCGCGTCCGAGAGCCTCGCCGTGCCCAACCTCCTCGTGGTGTTCTCCGACCGCCGCGAGCGCCAGGTGGGCGACTGGGTGGTGGTGCCCGCCAAGCGCCGCCTCGCGCCTGGCGAGACGGTGACCGTGACCGAGGCGATCGCCAACATCCCTGCCGGCGCGGCGGTCGCGGACCTCGGCTGGGCGCCGCGCTGAGCCGCTTTCGCGGCGCGCAAGTTTAAGCCTTGCGCTCCACAGAGGCCCTTGCTAGGAGCGCGCTCCTACCGCGGGGCCAGCGCTTTGGCTGCCCCGGCAAACCCCGAGTGCGGTCGTGGCGGAACTGGTAGACGCGCAACGTTGAGGTCGTTGTGGGCGAAAGCCCGTGGAAGTTCGAGTCTTCTCGACCGCACCAAACAGTTAGTCCTTGAATCGCAAGGATTTTTCTTTTCCGAAGTATGCCGAGAAAGCGCGCGGTTCTGCGCCTTTCCGGGCCTCGAAACCCCCAGAAGTGTGTCAGAGACGGCGTTCCGAGCCCGATACTTCCTCGTATTCTCGGCCGGTTCTCAGCCCCTAAGAAACTGACCGCAAGTGGCTACAGCTTGTGGTCAGAGCAATTCGTCCAAGTGGCGTTCGACTCGGTGCTTGGGCACGCAGTTATCGAACCGCTCTGACCGCAATGCACGCGCCGGTATTTGGCTTGTGGTCAGAGCAGCAAAAAAGTTCGAGTCACTGCGTGGGGCACCAAACAGTCTCTCCTAAAATCAAGATTTCGCCTTCGGGCGCATCGCGCCGCGGGATTGGCGCAGTTCTGCGGGATTTTGCCGGAGGTGGGGACTCGCAGTGTGTCAGAGCGCGCGAGAAGAGCCGGATCTCCCGCCCCTTCTCTTTCCATTTCTCTGGCCGGAAAAAACTGATCGCAGGTGCGGTCCTTTATCGTCAGCTGGCGAACCCCAGCATCCGCTCCTGCGCCTGCCAGCAGGCTGGCAGGTCCGCCTCCAGCAGCGCCCGACGATCAAGTCGCGCGGGCTGGCGACCATCGATGATCGCCTCGATTATGCGAGGGCTCAGCCATGACAGTCGGAACAGCTTGCCGAGCTGGGTACGGCAGCGCCCTTCGCGCTTGCCGAGCTGGTTGAGGCTGAGTTCGGGCGATGCCAGCACCAGCTCGCGGACTTCCATCGCCTCGGCGATCAAGCCGACCAGCTTGCGATCGATCCGGGATGCAGCTGCCGCGGTGTCGATCCGCAGCTTCGCCTCGCGGAAGGGCCTGCGCTCGGGGAGCGGGAGTTCGATGGGCATCTCGCCAGTTGATCCGAGCGCCGCCAGGTTGATGGCGACGCGCATGTTGCCGGGGCCGATGGCAATGCTTGTGATCAACGCGCGTGCCGTGTCGTCCCGGGTCGATGGGTGCACCAGCTCCAGATGCCGAAGCCTCGCCGCGTCGAACAACGATGTCAGCTGCCCCGCGTCCTGCAGACCGGTGATGCGGCGCAACGCATGCTCATCATCCAGAAGGGTGGTCAAGTGGCTGATGAGGTGCCGCTCAATGCTGGACTGCGCGATACGCGTGGGCGGGGCAGCATCCGGCTTCGCCGCGAGGTCCTTCCGGGTCTCGTAGTAGGCGTAGCGGCGCGTTCCTTTCTTGGTGTAGGTCGGCACCATCGGCAGACCCTCGGGATCGGTCAACAGCCCCCGCAGCATCGCTTCCTGTGGATCGTTGCTCTTGCGCTTCCGCGGCGGCGCCTTCTGCTGCAGCCGCGCCTGCACGGCGTTCCAAAGCTCCTCGTCGACGATCGCCTCGTGCTCGCCGTCGTAGACCTTGCCCTTGTGTACGATCTTGCCGCGGTAGATCTGGTTGGCGAGCAGGTGGAACAGGCTCCCTCTCTTGAACGGGATGCCGCCACGATGCGGTCCGCTGGTGCGCTGCTGGACCTTGGTCCTGGTCCCTTCCGCCTCCAGTTCGGCGATCAACTGGTTGGCCGATGTCGAGGCGATGTATCGTCGCATGATCTGGCGCACCAGCTCGGCCTCCTCGCGGACCGGCACCAGCTTGCGCTCGACAACCTGGTAGCCGAGCGGCACCGGCCCGCCCATCCAGAGCCCCTTCTTCTTGGAGGCCGCGATCTTGTCGCGGATGCGCTCGCCAGTGACCTCGCGCTCGAACTGGGCGAAGCTGAGCAGCACATTGAGGGTGAGCCGGCCCATGCTGGTCGTGGTGTTGAAGGCCTGCGTCACGCTGACGAAGCTGGCCTGCCTCGCATCGAGCCGCTCCACGATCTTGGCAAAGTCGGCAAGGCTGCGGGTCAGCCGGTCAACCTTGTAGACGACGATCACATCCACCAGCCCGGCATCGATATCGGCCAGCAGCGCCTTAAGGCCGGGCCGCTCCATGTTGCCGCCCGAGAACCCGCCATCATCGTAGTGGTTCGGTACCAGCGACCAGCCTTCGTGCCGCTGGCTCAGGATGTAGGCCTCGCAGGCCTCGTGCTGCGCATCGAGGCTGTTGAACTCCTGCTCCAGACCATCCTCGGTCGACTTGCGGGTGTAGACCGCGCAGCGCAGCGGCTTCATGCAGCATCTCCGGTGAGGCCAAAGAACGCGGGGCCGTTACGGTGCGAGCCGGTTATCGCCTTGGCGATGGCGGTGAGTGATCGCCATGTGCGGCCGTTGTACTCAAAGCCCTCGTCCAGCACGATGACGGTGTGACCATCGCCATGCCAGTCGCGCACCAGCCGCGTCCCGGGCGTGAGGCGGCGGGGAGGCGAGGTCGCCACGCTGTCCTGCCGGGTCACCGCGGTGGCCTGCCGGAGCAGCCGTTTGCTCTCGCGGCTGAGCCCGCCCAGCTTCTTCTCCTGCAGCCGGTAGGCGATGCCGAGGCGCAGCGGGTCGGGTATCATCGCAGGTGCGGGCGCGCCAGGACAGCGCGCCCACTCCTCCTTCAG